>DATNQR010000208.1:0-6634 GCA_036703905.1 Thermosynechococcaceae cyanobacterium | reverse complement strand
TGGCGATCACTGGGGTTCCGCAGGCCATGGCTTCGATCGCCACCAGACCGAACGGCTCGTAGTGACTAGGCACAACACTCACATCCGCTGCCGCATAGTAGTTGGGCAGCACTTCAGGACTGAGACGACCTGGAAAATGAGTGACGTTAGTCAGACCGAGGTCAGCCACGATCGACTCAATCCGTTCCCGCTCCAAGCCATCACTCTGTCCCGGACGGCTACCGCCTCCAATGATTAGTCGCAGCTTGTCGCTGTTCCGCAAATCAGACTGCCCCACTGCCCGTACCAGAGTTTCGATTCCTTTACGGGGATCAAACCGACCTACATACAGAATGACTTTCTCATCAGGCGCGATACCTAGGGCTTCCCGGCCGGCTGCCTTGGAGACGGAACCAAAGTGGTGAATGTTGGTTCCGCAGGGGATGATGTCGATATTGCCTTGGCTAGACATGAGCGATCGCATGTGCTCCTTCTCCTGCGGACTGGTCGCTACAATCCGTTCGGCAGTTTTCAGCACATTCTCCTCCACTCCCAACCGTGTGGTAGCAACCATTGGAATGGTTGACACAGATTGGTATTTCACTGCCCCCAGGGAGTGATAGGTGTGAACTTGAGACAGAGGTTGCAGTTTCTTCAGCTCCATGCCAATCCAGGCAGAAATCCAGTAGTTCGTGTGAATGACGCGATACTGAACACCGTTCTGCCGTTGAAACTGAACTAGCGCTTGCACAAAAGCAGGCACGCAGCCAGAAATCTCATCGCGGGGCACAAACTTTTCAGGGCCAGCGACTAGCCGAATTGTCCGGCAATTCTCACTGTGCTGCACAATCTTCGGCTGATTCGCGTCCGAACACCGAGTAAACATATCAACCTGCCAGCCCTGTTGCGCTAGTGCTTCACCCACGTTGCGAACATAGACATTTTGACCGCCAGCCTCTTCCTTTCCAATCTCGGCTGCCGGATCTCCGTGGCAGGAAATCAGAGCGATATGCTTTTTGTCTTGGGAAAACATGGCTTTAAGATGGTTACTTTGTGAAAGTTAGTTGGTGTAAAACAGTCTGCCTGTACAGAACACTAATCTCTACGACAGGTTGTACTCTAATCATTTCATATTATGAAGGAAAGCTTAAAAGAACATCAACCCAAGGAAATAATTCCTTGAAACGCTTGCGGCTGTTGAGCTTGATTCCTGCTTGCATTTTCCTACCCAAAGTTAGATCTCGATCGCTACAGATAGCAGAATCTCAGAATAAACAGAGCAGAACTGTTCAAAAAATTACAAATGGACGGTTTCAGTTAGGAGAGACTGAGGCCCAGGTAACGACTAGACCAAAACAAATAATCAGAACAGGGAGGGCACCACAATTCGCTTGAGTTCCAACGACACCAGGAAAGCGTTTGAGCATTTCTGCTCATTACTTGAGATGCACCTTAGCACAGGTTAATAAGTCTGAAAGTGATCTTCGACTACCAGATAACCAACGCATCAAAAAGCTGTGTGTCCTAGGGCCTTCACGAGTTCGACCCTTCTAAAATGCTCACATCACAGATAAAGTTTCTGAAAACGATTGCCCCTCGTAGCTTTCCTTCCCTTAACAGTCCTACGAGACATAATCGAGAGCTTCGGACAAATTCTTTTAGGCTGTGCTAAAACGCACATACAATTCAGTAGCTTCTCAATAAAAGAAAGTAACAATTATTTATAAATCCATCAGTTCTTTGAGCTGAGTCTTGAGCAAATTGAGACTCTACTTCAATATTGTTACGGGGATGATGTCCTTGATCGTATCCCCGGCGAACCTACAGAGTAGTCATGGAGGGAGAGGGAGATGATCGCCACAGTTCTTCCATCCGGTTTCCTGGCATCGTTAAGTACAGTACGTCGCCCGCGCTCAAGCCAGTATTCAACAACTCCCACCCGTGAATTTGCTGGCTCTGAGTCTCCAAGTAGAGCGGTACGCAGTCCGCTAGCTTAGCCACTTCTTGCACCTGTCGGCCACAAAAAGGATGTTCTGGTGTGATGAGGGTTGCCAACGCTACCCAGAGGCTATCGCCGGCCATGCCGTTTCCCAGGATGCGACCCCCTAGGGCTGCTGCTGCGAAGGCCGGGGCTACTAAATCAGCAGGACTGAGAACTGCTTCAAACCCAAACAGCAGTTGGGCCATTCCAGCAAAATCTGGAGATTCATAGCGCACCACCACCGAAATTCTAGGGTTCAGGCTTTTGGCATTGAGAGAGATCTCCAGGTTGTCGGTATCGTTGCTGGTGCTGGCTACTAGCGATCGCGCTTGTTCAAAATGGGCCAGTTTCAGCGTAGCTGGCAGTTTTGCATCGCCCTGAATCACGGGCACTTTCATTCCTCGCACCGTACTGAGAAATCGACAGTTGGGGTCTGGCTCAATCACCACAACTTCGTGCCCGTGGCTGTGCAGATGGTTGACGATTTGCATACCCACACCGCCTAAGCCGCAGACGACGAAGTGATTGTGCTGAGGAATTCGCGTCACTTCCCAGAAACGATCGAACCGCGTCCCCAGTACAAAATCGTTGAGCAGTGCATAGGACAGACCAATGATCGCCGCCCCCACCAGCATCAGAACCAATGTGAACAGCTTAATTTGGTCGGGGACGTGCTGTATGAGAACGAGGCTATCCCCTGCTCCAGTAATCATGCTGACAGAAAAGTAGAGCGCATCGAGCGGCGACTGCTTCAGCACTGTGGAAGCAAACATTAGCGCGCCCGTTGCAATGACCATGAGCAGCAACAGCGCTGCATAGATCAGCGATCGACTGCGCTGCCTAAGATATTTCAGCGCTAACCCCAGCTTTGCCAATCGTTGCTTGAGCGATCGTTGGCTGGTGCGGACGTTTGGCTTTGTGCCGATGATCAAGCGATCGCCCACCTGCAACTGCTGCCCATGCATCACTGCTGAGATTAAATCCGTCCGTCCATCGACGGGTAAATAGTAGATCAGCATTCGTGTTCGGTCATCCCACAGGTCACTCAACTGCCGTCCATACCAGGGATGAAACTCGTCAACATATTCTTGATGAATTGGCCAGGTCTGGTTAAATAGGCGTAGCTGACCGATCGCTGCACTGCCCAAGGCTGCAAAAGCAAAGATTGGTGCAGACAGAGCCGACACACTCATGGTGATGTGGTCTGAAAGAGTTTGATCCAGACGATCGCCTAAGTTGGTGTTGAACAGACGGTTTACTACTCGAATTCGAGGATTTAGAATCCGAGCCTGCATCAAAATCTCCAGGTTCAATCCGTCGTTATTCTCCGTCAGCACTAGGGTTTGGGCTTCGCGAATGCCAGCCTCCAACAAAGTTTCTGCCGATTGCGTGTTTCCAATAATGATGTCTGTCTCGCCAGGAATGAGTTGGTCATTGATTCCAACCACCTGTGCGCCTTGCCACTTAAGCAAGCGAAAAATCTTGTAGCCTGTGCTCTTTAAGCCACAAACAATGATTCGAGACTTCATGGTGCGTACTTTTCACTCAAGCGATCGCAGCTGTCTAGCCCCCTATTATTGAACAGAGGTTTCTGGATGGCTGTAGTTGACGACACGTTTGAAAAGACGCTTAAAGAAATGCTGTAGCGACTCTCTCAACGCGGTCGGAACTCCACTACATCTCGCTTAATCGTGACATCGTAGGCGCTGAGAAAGTCGTGGCCCAGCAAGCCGACATCCAGTGCTTGCCCAATCGCCACCGTCACCTCCCGCACCGAGGCTCCCCCAACTGCAATGGAGTCTACATAGGCAAGAGGCACTTCCACAGAGCGATCGCTAGCAGTGGAAACTTTTGCTTTACCAACCACCTGCACTTTCAGTGCTGCTGCCATTTGCTCAGTGATCACGGTTCCACTTGCGCCCGTATCTAAAATCATCTCAAAGGTCTGACTACCGTTGAAAGTCACGTCAATCACAGGTGTCTCGGCAGCCCGGCGCTTGATCCGCGCTCGATAGACCTGTCCACCTCCGTTGGCAGCACTGGGCGGAGCAGAGTAGTTGGACGCGGTAGCAGGAGGACGATATGGTTCGATCGTCACGCCAGGAGCGGCGACGGGAGCAGAGGCAATGCGGCTAGCCCGCTGTTGAGCCATGGCAAGGTTGCGCTGGTATTCCAGAATCTTCTTTTTGGCTTGGGCATGATTTGGGCTGTTAGCCGGCACAGCTTTCATCAGTTGAACAGCCTGCTGCCACTGGCTCACCACCAGTTTCCAGTCGTCCTGAGATTGGGCAGATTGACTAATGGTGACGGCGCTGTCTGCTTTATCAGACCCAAGAAGGTAGAAGTCAGACTGGCGGGGAGTCGCGATCGGTTTAACCGAAGGTCGAACAGAGACCGGAGCTTCCACGACTGCTGGCGGCGCCGCCACCTTTGTCGGATTCTGACAACCCACCAGCAACCCGCCAACTAAAGCTAGAACTGCACTAGAACGAAACGGTAACATCGGTTAGATTTCCCTTTTGAGTTTAGCGATCGCGATTTTGCCCCGTTCGCATTGCTGCCTTCGGTCTAGAATTCCCCCTGAAGCTTGAAAGCAAACCTGTGATTGAGCTTGAGATCTTGACTACCTGCTCTCTAGACTCTCTGACCTGCTTCAGTTCTAGTTTCTCCAATTACTGAAAAACCAGAATCAATACGCTTCCTGACCTCTATTACGCTTCCTGACCTCTATTCTAAGTTTTGCTTGCCTTTGTTCACAATTGCTCACTCCATACACTTACACTCAAAAAGTGCATGGCATAATGATCGGCTGTGGTCATCAAACAAATAGAGGGCAGTATGGTTCTTTCTCCAACTCAGCCAGCACTGTTGGTTTTGGCAGATGGCACGTTCTACCAGGGTTGGTCTTTTGGGGCAACGGGTACTGCGATCGGTGAGGTAGTGTTCAACACAGGTATGACGGGCTACCAGGAAGTGCTGACCGACCCCAGCTACCGAGGGCAAATCGTTACCTTTACCTATCCAGAGCTGGGCAACACAGGCGTAAATCTAGAGGACGAGGAATCAAGCCAGCCCCACGTTAAAGGAGCGATCGCCCGCAATATCTGTCTGCGTCCGAGTAACTGGCGCTCTACCCAGTCCCTGCCTGCCTATCTGAAGCAGCACAACATTTTAGCCATCTACGGCATCGACACTCGCGCCCTCACTCGCAAGATTCGGTCTGTCGGAGCCATGAATGGAGTGATCTCCACCGAAATTCTCGATCCTGTGGAACTGGGGCAGCAACTTCAAGAAGCTCCCAGCATGACCGGACTAAATCTGGTGAAGGAAGTTAGCACAACCGAGGCCTACGAATGGTCAGATTCCACCGATCCAGTTTGGGAGTACCGTCCCGTTGGCACTCCTGGAGAAGGAACTGCCCTAACGGTGGTAGCGATCGACTTTGGCATCAAACGAAATATCCTGAAGCGTTTGGCCAGCTACGGCTGTCGCGTCATCGTAGTTCCCGCCAACACGCCTCCAGACCAGATCCTCAAATACAACCCAGACGGAATTTTTCTTTCCAATGGGCCAGGAGATCCAGCAGCCAACGTAGAAGGAATCGAGACAACCAAAGCATTGCTCTCTAGCCAGAAGCCCATGTTCGGCATCTGCATGGGTCATCAGATCTTGGGAATATCCTTAGGTGGGGAAACTTTCAAGCTCAAGTTCGGTCATCGAGGATTGAATCAACCCTGCGGACTGACGGAGCAAATCGAAATCACCAGTCAAAACCATGGCTTTGCGATCTCCGCCGATTCCCTACCCGCTGCTGATGTAGAAATCACACATCTGAATCTGAACGATCAAACTGTAGCTGGTCTGCGTCATAAAGCATTGCCCCTGTTCTCGGTGCAGTATCACCCAGAAGCTAGCCCCGGCCCTCATGATGCCGACTACCTGTTCGACCAATTCGTTCAAGCAATGCGACAGAAGCGAGAGACAGGAAGCTTAAAGTAGCATGGCAGCAAAATGAGCTCAACGCCTTTGCTCATCAAGCGAACATTCAAAGAGCAACTCCGAAAGCGCTTGAAGGTTCGATCGCCGCTTTTGGCAAGATTGCGGGCTTGACAGGCATTAATCAGCTTACAGAAGCAGGAACCCTGTCCAGGGGCAGTGCCCTCATAGCTCATAAACTGTGTCTACAGGTACGTGTCTATCACAACTCTACCTACAAGTGTGTCAGCAACTCACTGTCGTCGCTGCTGACCCGAAAGCAGCGACGACAGTGAAGACAGACAGGCCCGTCTAACCAGCGTTTACACATCAATTGCCCATTCACACTTCAACTCGTTCCATCTCACCCTGCCAACTCTAAGGATGGGATAGTCTTTAACTCGACATTGCATCCTGCAAAGTCTATTGCCCTGACTAATGGTCTGAGCGTGACTGGCAAGTGGTCGTAGTTGAGGGATGGGGGTATTCAGGCGTTTTCTTACGGTTTAGGAGATTGTCTGAAAGAAGGTTGAGGAGGGTATTGACAGAGGGAGGGAGGGTAGTTATATTAGTAAAGCGCTGGTGACCGAGGGACGCGAAAGTGAACCGAGGGAGCGGCAGAGAACCTAGAAAAAAGAATAGTTTGAGAGTCAGTTTAGCACTTAAACCTCGTCAAGAAATCGAGTTTAGGATTTTCCT
>DATNQR010000207.1:0-3125 GCA_036703905.1 Thermosynechococcaceae cyanobacterium | reverse complement strand
CGGATATTTTGATCTTAGATTAAGTGCTGTCGGTGGGAGACGAAAGCTTCAAGAACAAGTGCATGCAGCGCATTCAGGGTTTCTGGGACACAAACGCCACGATTCTATTGGTGTCTCACGAGTTGCAATTTCTGGAGAAATCCTGTGAGCGGGTTATCTGGTTAGACAAGGGCAGAGTGAGGTTGATGGGAGAATCTGGCATGGTTGTTGCGGCTTACCTGGAAAGCGTAGGTC
Source organism: Thermosynechococcaceae cyanobacterium (assembly GCA_036703905.1). GTDB lineage: Bacteria > Cyanobacteriota > Cyanobacteriia > Leptolyngbyales > Leptolyngbyaceae > DATNQR01. Next base: position 2,891 of record DATNQR010000207.1, on the reverse strand, counting down.
AGCAAAACGAGCTTCGATTAGAAGCAGATGCTTCAGCTTTGGGGACTGTCATCGGTTGAACCTGTCATCGGTTAGATAAGGCTCAAGACACCAAACCGTGCGACCTCCCTCACCTAATTGATAACAGACCCTGGCTCAAGGAAAACTCTGACTTCAGTTGCCTTACGCTTCTAGGTTTTAACCTCTGGGGGGCTAAGACGCTGCCACCAGCGATTGAGGGGAAAGTAGACCACTGGGGCCCACAAGCTGCTGAGAATGGCAGAACTCAGGGCAATCAACTGGTGGTATGTCCAGATGTCTACTACAGATCGACCGCCCGCAAAGCTGTACTGGATTGCCGTGACTGTTTCGGCAATCACTGCCATGCCGAAGGTAATCAGGGCGATCGAAATGAAGTCTTCCTGAATAAACCGTTCCTTGCGGATTCTCGCCGTCAAAACCCCCACCAGCAACAGGCTCAACACATGGCTGGGCTGGTGAGCAGTCATGCCGTCCTGGATCAACCCCAGCGCTAATCCTGCCACGCCGCTCTGAAATACCGTGCGTTTCACGCTCCAAGAGACCACCCAAATCAACAGCCAGTTGGGCCCAATGCCAGCCAGCTCCATTCCAGGCAAACGGGTTGGCATGATCAGCAGGCACAGCAGAATAGATCCGACCGTGATAGCACAGTTCACCAGAAGAGGGGAAAGTGTCCGCCTCTGCGTACCCATGAGAGATTCACTTTTCATAGCAGCAGAGATTGGGAAAACAGGACTGACTACAAAGGTGGAGCGGTCTTGGAGTCGGGGCTAGTGTTGGGAGGTGTAGCCTGCGTGTGGGGATAAATTATGCCCCACTCCAGGAAGCTGATGGGCGCAGTTAGCTCGATCACTGCTTCTGGAGCCGGACTTTTGCTCAAGTTGACAGATTCAACTCGGCCCACCGGCAGTCCTGCGGGAAACAGTTGGCTGAAGGTGGAAGTGGACACAACATCGCCTTTGCGAACATCGGGAACCTTATCAAAAAACTCCATCACCGCTCGATTAGCCGCCTGACCCCGAAGATAGCCCATATTACGACTACGGCTGAGGGTTACGCCAACTCGACTGGAGGGATCGCTGAGGAGCAAGACACGGCTGGTGTTGGGAGTGGTATCGGTGATCCGACCCACCAGCCCACCTGGAGCCATGACAATGTGACCGACCTTTACTCCTTCAGTGCTACCGCGTCCCAGGAGGGCTTGATGCCACCAATGGTCTGCGCCGCGACCGATGACGGGGGCAGGCACACCCGCAGTCTTATTAGTGGCAACGTAGCCGAGCAGTTCCTTCAGACGCTGATTTTGCCCCTCTAGTTCGCTGAGCCGCTGCTGAAGCTCCAGGGTCTGAGCATTGCTCTGGAGTCCGGGCGCAGCCTTCGACTGGAAAGGACGACTGAGAAATTGGTAAACTTCCAGGACGGGAGCAGCTCCCGTCTGACGTATCAGCAGGGCAGCACCGATCGCCCCTGCTACCCAAACGGTTTGTAGTCGATGCCGATCCCACCAACGACGCAAGCTATACATGAAAAGAGTTGTAGAAATGGCTCAGGTTGGAGAGGAATAGGAATTAAAGATTGCGAGAACGGCCGCTAAACACACGCTCCAGTTGTTTGAAGTTTTCCAGAACGCGCCCCGTGCCCAGCACCACGCAACTGAGGGGATCGGCGGCAACATGAACCACAATGCCCGTCTCGTGACTGATCAAGGTGTCCAAGCCCTTCAGCAGTGCTCCACCTCCGGCTAGCATAATGCCGCGATCGATGATGTCGGCGGCTAGTTCCGGTGGAGTCCGCTCCAGGGTACGCTTGACGGCATCAATGATCACCGCCAACGGTTCAGCCATGCTTTCCCGGATTTCAGCGCTCTTGACGGTGACGGTGCGGGGCAACCCAGACAGTAGGTGCAAGCCGCGCACTTCCATTGCTTCATCGTCGTTGACGGGGTAGGCAGAGCCGATCGTGATTTTGATTTCTTCGGCGGTGCGTTCCCCGATCACCAGGTTGTGAACTTTCTTCATGTACTGGGAAATCGATTCGCTCAGTTCGTCTCCGGCTACCCGCACAGACTCGCTGACGACCGTTCCCTGCAAGCTGAGAACCGCGACTTCGGTTGTGCCGCCGCCAATGTCAATGATCATGTTGCCCGTTGGCTCTGCCACTGGCAAACCTGCACCGATCGCAGCGGCCACTGGCTCATCGATCAGGTACACATTTCTTGCGCCGGCCTGCAATGCGGCATCCATGACAGCCCGCCGCTCAACTCCGGTTACGCCGCTCGGAATACCGATGACAATGCGGGGCAGCACCAGGGTTTTGCCTTCATTAACCCGCGAGATGAAATGCTTTAGCATCAGTTCGGCAGTGTCGAAGTCTGCAATCACGCCATCGCGCAGGGGGCGCAGGGCGATCACGTTGCCGGGGGTGCGTCCCAGCATCCGTTTTGCATCTTCTCCAACGGCCAGGGGAATTTTTTCTTCCTGGTCGATCGCCACCACGGAAGGTTCTTGCAGCACAATGCCCTTACCTGACACATACACCAAAGTGTTAGCTGTGCCAAGGTCGATACCCATGTCCCGTGAGAGGGAGAAACGACTGAAAAGTCCCACTAGCTTCTAAGCCTCTAACTGTAGATGAATTACTGCGTTGACTACGGAGGTAATCAAGGTTGGATTCTATTACGTTTCTGATCCCTCGTCTAGTCGCCAATCAATAATTGCGCCAGAACGATCGGGAAAACCTGACTATAGAATTCCCCTAAGCGGGACGGGATCAGGACTGAAGCAAAAATAGATTTCTAAAATAACGTGAGTTCGGGTTAAGCCGGAAGCAGCAGATTGGGGTCGAGGGCAATGGAAGGCTTCTTGGGTTGA
>DATNQR010000206.1:0-3270 GCA_036703905.1 Thermosynechococcaceae cyanobacterium | reverse complement strand
TGATCCATTATGACTCAATCTCTGACTCAGAATCAGCTTGACCAGTTGCGGGAATGCTTTGCTCTGGCAGAAAACCCAAGCCAGCACAGCGCTGCAAAAACTGCTTTTGCTCAGTTGCGCCAGGAAATTTCTGACGATTCTCCTGCGGTAGAACTGATGAATGCGCTGTGGGCTGAAGTGCTATTGGCGCGGCGATCGGCTGCATTCTGGCAGCAACTTAGCGATGCCGAGAAAGGCTTAAGCGATCGAGTTACAGCCGATCACGTCAACTTGCAGCAGAACCATATGCGGCTCATCCAGGAACAGTAGGGACATTAGCTGTCGGCCTCTTCCTGCAACTGCTTGAGACAGTCTTGAATTTGATTTGCTAGGAAAATTTGACCTAAGACTTGTTGGCGTTGCTGTTCAGCTTGCAGCACTTGACAGAGTTGAGTGAGCGATCGCTCCTCCGGATTGTTTAGCAGGGTTAGCATCCAGATCTCTTGGGCAGCTTCGGACTGGGTTTGCAGCAGTAGCGCCAAACCCAGATACCAGAAGTGCCGTAACTCCGTTGGGTCTTGGTCAATCGCAGCTTCATATCCTGCCGTAGCGCGATCGTATTCTCCGGCTAGCAAGGCATCGTGGGCAGTGGTGGCGGTTGGGTGACGAGCAATCTGCGATCCTATCTTGCTCAGCCAGTCCAGCCACTCTTGAGCGCGAACTGACCAAATGCAGTGGGTGTTGACGTAGTTCACTTGCTGTCGCAGGCGTGCTTCTGTAGGGGCAGAATCAGCTGTCAGCAGGTCAACTGTGGCGTCTACAAACTGAGCTTTGTACGCTTCTAGATTAGGATTGCAGGAAATTAATCGCGCGAATCCGGCTGTCGTCTCTGCCAGTGCCCCTCGATCGCTGGTAACGATTTGGCAGCCGCTCGCCATTGCCTCCATCACCGCAATACAGGAAGTTTCCGCGAAGGTATTGGGATAGGCTAGAACCCTCACAGTTTCTAGCTCTTGGGCCAGCTCAGGTTGAGACAAAGAGCCGATGTACTGTACGCCTTCCATCATCTGGCAGCGGTGATACAGCCCCTCATATTCTGTGTCGGGTAAGTTGTAGACCTTCATGCTAGAGAACACTTTTAGGCTGACTTCTGGCACAGCCTCGCGGATTTTAGGAAACACTTTCAGCAGGAGATCCAGACCGCGAAACGGGGTACTGGTATAAGCCAGAACTGGCGGTTTGGTCTTGCAGGACAGGATTGAGGCAGGGTTGGGGAAGCGATCACAAAACGCTGGACTGATGGCGTTCCGCAGCACTCGAGTTCGACTCAAATCCAGGTTGAAGTGCTGATGGAACTGCTGACGCTGCCACTCGCTCACTAGGACAAAGCTATCATAAGTCGATCGATCATCAGGATCGTGTAACCCCTGCATCGCAGGCTGATCGTGGGCGTGACCTGTCCATAAGATCAAGCGCGTTTTCTCTGGCAATCGTTGTCGCAGTTGCCTTCCCTGACCTGCTAAATTCACTACCACTAGGGCATCCAGTGACTCATACCACTGGGACGGCACGGCTGCGAAAGGCAAGACAATCACGCCGCACGATCGTCCAGGGGTAGTAGTTTTGTTGAGTAAAAATACCTCCTGCCCCCACTTCGCCATAGCCTCTGCCAGATAGCACACTGCTGATGAAGTTCCGCCTAACGGCTGCTGATACACGCTTGCGATCGTGTAGTCATGGTTAGCGGTGTCCAGAAATGCAATTCTCACAAGGGCTATCCTGGGAATGAATTGAACTGAGTAGGCGCTACTCAGCGATCGGGTTAAGCATCCTTTCCACAAACTCGTATAGTTCCGGTTCTGGTCGCCCTTGCAGTTGCAGGTCTTTCAACTCCAGCAGTCCGGGGACCAGTTCAGCGGCTTGCTTTCTGTAGGCATTGTGGGCAGCCAGTAAGTCAGTGAAAACCTCTTGCTCGATTTGTAGGCGGCTGGACTCTTCGGCGATCGGTGATCCGTACTCCAGTGTGTTCACGTCGTATTTAAGCAGGAAAATCAGAGCATTGCTGAGGCTCTGGAGTTGCTGTTGCAGCTTGCGAGTGTCCAGTTCTAGCCGATCAAAGCCCACTTGTCCAACAATCTTCAATTCAACGATCGGGGCAGCTTCTAGAACTAGCGCGCGGGACTGAATTGCTTGCTCGACGGTAGCGATCGCTAGCTGCTCCAGTTCTTCCAGACTTTCTTCACCCCGTGCGGTCAGACTTAACCGGACGATCGATCGCTGATAATAATCCCGTTTCAGTTCGGCTCGGATGCCAGATTGGTCAATTTCCACTAAGTAGACACCGCGCTCGTACTTGCTTTCCTCTACGCTGTTTGCTTCCAGAGAGCCTGGGTTAAACACCCAATCTTCAACCGTGTAGTTTTTGTGGATGTGTCCCAGAGCCAGGTAATCCACTCCCGCCTGTCGGAGCGGCAACAGATCGCCATAGCGCAAAGCTCCTTGATAGCGGGCGATTTGTCCCTCCATACCGTGGTGAAACAGCATGACTGTTGGGCCTGGAGCAGGCGGCAGAGCTTGAATTCCTTCTGCTAAGTGCGCGATCGCCCTGGGAGCAGAAGCACCATACCAGTAGGAACCCAGCACTCGCACTCCGCAGGGCAAATCAATGTAGCCTCCCTCCTTGGCATCTGCATCCCACGGTTGGTAGAGCGGCTCTCCGTTGGCGGCATCACCGGGTTCCAGCAGCAGCAGCAGATCCCAGCTTGCTAGATAGCGCAGCCAACTGGTTTTCGTGCCGTAGGGTCGGTTGTCGTGGTTGCCCTCGATCGCCAGCACCGGAATTCCGGCATCTTTGAGCATTTGCAGGCAAAGCTGCGCTTGGTTCAAAATCGCGGGCTGGATGTTGCGATGCTCAAACAAGTCCCCAGCAATCACCACAAAATCCACGGCCGGGTCAAGGGCATATTTTCCCAGAGCGTCCTCAAGCGCCAAGAAGAAATCCTGGGTGCGCTGCTTACTCTCGTAGCGATCGAACCCCAGATGAATATCAGCTAGATGAAGAAAACGCGGCATAGGCTTGAGGTACCCAGATCTTAGTCAGCACAGACTCTTCTGGTCAGTATAGAGCCTCAAGCTAGTATGCTTGTTCACCTCTTCTCGCAAAAATTCTGGGAATTTCGCTGCAATTCAGGAGAGAACCGGGGCGATCGCCGACTCGACGGGAAACCCTACCGCTTTCCAGGCGGCCACGCCACCGCGCAGTTCAGAGACTTTCTGGTATCCCACCGATCG
>DATNQR010000205.1:0-6111 GCA_036703905.1 Thermosynechococcaceae cyanobacterium | reverse complement strand
CTACGAAGTGATTGACGCCCAGGGCAATTCCCACGGCATAGGCCAGCGCTGCCACATCCCCTACTCGAAAGAACGGCTGCTCAGCGACTTCATGACCTTCCACTTCCGCCTCATGCGCCGGAGTGTCTATGAGCAAGTCGGCGGCATTGACCCTAGCACCCGTGCAGTGCCCGGAACCGTTGGTGCGTAAATTGTGGCTGCCCAACAGCTTAGGGACGCGATCGGCCTATCAGCTGTGGTACGAGAACGGCTTGAAACTGCTTGACCACTATTTTTACAATCTTTCATTTTTACAATCTGGTTCTTCCCTAGTTCTTCTCGATCGCGGCCTAAGTTAGAAACCATCAAGGCAGATGACAACAACCCTGCTCTTCATCACGGAGTTTACTGTTATGCTTCACCACATTTCTGTTGCTGTAAATGATCCGATGCATGTGGGTCAAGTGATTGCAGAAGTAATGAATGGTCAATTGGTTCCGTTTCCTCCCCATCCCGGTAGCTACATGGTGCTAGCTGGAGATGAATATGGCACAGGAATTGAACTTTATCCGAGTGGAACAGAACTAGTGCCAGGGCAAGTTGAGGCAACGTTTGCTCAAAAAGCTAGCTCGTCTCAGTTTAATTCGGTACATGCTGCGATTTCTGTTGCCATGAGCCAAGCACAAATCGAAGCGATCGGGCAGCGCGAAGGCTGGCTAGTGAGATTGTGCGATCGTGGTCCTTTTGAAGTGATTGAATTTTGGGTAGAAAACAAGCTGATGCTGGAACTTTTACCACCTGTACAGGCGGAGAAATACCTTAACTTCTTGAAGCCAGAGAATTGGCAGGCCTTTGTAGAAATGGCAGATTCAATGGATTTGGCAGAACGGCATCGCACCGATCGAGAACCCGTTAATGTCTAATTTCCCCAGCCCAGTCAATCGCAATTTTTGATGCAGAAAAATCGTTTTTAGGGTGGTGGAGCTAACAGATTAATCTGTCTTTTACGCCTGCTCTACGCCTGGGATGAAGACGGATGTTTCACCCTTCAGCTCCACTGCTCTCTGCATCTCTATCGCTTCTTCACCTGTTTTAATTTTCAAGAAAAGTCTGTGTCTAACACTCCAACAAACTTTGCTGGTAAATGGATGCTGACAACTATCAGCGGCATCCAATACTCTGACCTTTACACGAATGCGCCACTTCCTACTAATGGAATGGCACTGGGTTATAACTTTAATTCAAACGGAACGTACGCCTACTACACCCTCCATCAGTCTGTGATGTTTGGGTCTCAATGGACGATGTATCAGTACGAAACAGGTACCTATGCTGCCAGCAATAACGTACTGACTCTAGTCCCATCCAGCCGGAAGGTGACCAGTACGTCGCCCGCCTACTCCAGCTTGAATTACACCAGAGTAGAATATCCGACCACACGCTATGTCGGCTGGGAACTGGGTCAAACCGATCGCGGTGCTGGTCTAACCGTAACCGATCTTGTGCTGCAACCCGATGGCACGCTCACGCTCGCTCCAAACAGCACACTAACGCTGAACTATCAAGGCTTGCCTGATGTTGTTTCAGGTCCTACCAATCCAGGGACTCCTCTTCCTACTCCAAATCCTACCAACCCAGGCACTCCCTCTCCTACTCCAGATCCTACCAATCCAGAGGCTCCCCTTCCTGGCTCAGATAACAGTGGAGTTCTAACCGGAACTGCCGCCGCCGATCGAATGAACGGCAGTGCTGGCAAAGACGTTCTGCTTGGCTTGGGCGGCAATGACACTCTGCTTGGAAACGATGGGGATGACATCCTCAAAGGAGATGAAGGTGAAGATGTAATTAAAGGCGGCAACGGCAATGACACCCTTTGGGGTGGTGCTGCGGGCGATCGACTCTGGGGCGGTAAAGGAAGAGATAAATTTGCCCTAGAAGCCGGACTTGGCTTTGATGAAATCAAAGACTTTCGCAAAGGACAAGATAAGTTCGGCATTACATCTGGTCTCAATTCAAGAAAAATCAGAATCAGCCAGTTTGGTGATGATGTTTTGATTTGGCATGGCAAGGACATCTTAGCCGCAGTCGCGAATACAAACGTTGCGAAGATTACTGGCTCTGACTTTGTGCGGTTATAAGTAGGTTGACTTTTTGAGCGAAAAATCCTGCTGCCTGCTGAAATTTTTAACCCCCAAAGATTTTGGCAGCAGCGATCGCGTTGCAGCAACGTTTTGCAGCCAGAGTATTAAGCTGCCTTGATACCAATCGCAGACTTACTGAACTTGGCCGAACGGCATCCCCCAAAATCTACACTTCTAACAAATTCAACGGAGAGACAAGATGGCTCGCTACGACGGGGATAGTTTCGGCAATTCATATACCGGAACCGAGAATCGAGACGAAATTTTTGGCAATGGGGGCAACGACTTCCTATCTGGATTAGCGGGCAATGACTTGATCGATGGGGGTGCTGGCGATGATGTGATTAATGGGGGCTCGGGAGATAACGAACTCTATGGGGGTGAGGGCAACGATCAAATTGATGGTGGCGACAACAATGACACCATTGAAGGCGGCGCTGGATTTGATACCCTCTCTGGGAATGCAGGCAACGATACGCTCCGGGGTGGAGCTGATGATGACCTCCTATTTGGCGGCGAAGGCACTGATATCGTTCTGGGTGGCAATGGTAACGACGAATTGTATGGCGAGGCGGGTAACGACAGGTTAGAAGGTGGAGATGGCGACGATTCCTTAGACGGTGGCGAAGGAATCGACCAATTGATCGGCGGGGCAGGAAACGATAACTACATCCTCACCGAGAACAATGACACGCTGGTTGAAGCAGCCAATGGTGGTTCTGACAGGATTACTATCGGGTTTAGCCAGACCAATTTCACCTACGTTCTGGGAGACAACCTGGAGAATGTTCAGCTCCAACCAGAAGCAGGCAATATGGGTGTTCAAGGAAATTCCTTGAATAACGCCATCAATGGCAACTTTGAGGCTAATATCCTGCAAGGGTTGGCGGGTAACGATACGCTGTTTGGATTTCACGGTAATGACGTGCTGTCGGGCGGCGACGATCGAGATACGCTGATTGGCAGTACCGGCAATGACATTCTCAATGGCGGTGCAGGTGGCGATCGCTTTGTCTTTCAAAACGCCAACACCGATGGGGTCGATCAAATTCTTAACTTCAATCCGGCTGAAGATTTGATTGCCTTCTATCTCGGTTTCTCCGGTCTCGATACCGTTTATAGCCGGGCTGGCTTTACTCCGGAAGCGAAAATTACAGCCGATCAGCTGCACATTGGCACGGTTGCAGCCGATGCCAATGACCGTTTCATTTATGACAGCAACAGCGGCAATCTTTACTTTGATGTCGATGGCGCTGGGTCTGCCGCCCAAATCCAAATCGCCAAGCTGCCTTTGGGCTTGACGCTGAGCCGAGAAAACTTTTATGCCTTTACCGAACTGCGCCCGATCGATCAGTCTGGTCAAAGCGGTACGCCCAACAACGACACCTTTGTTGGCAGTGACATCTCAGATCTCTACTACGGTTTGGGCGGCAATGACACGATCGCTGGACGGGGAGGAAATGACAGCCTCTATGGCGGTGAGGGCAGCGATCAGATCAACGGCGAACAGGGAGACGATGACTTAAGGGGTGACGCCGGAAACGATGTTCTCAACGGCGGTGAAGGTGACGATGCAATTCGGGGTGGCGATGGTAATGACCAGATCCTCGGCGGACAAGGCAACGACAGTATGAGTGGTGAGGCTGGGGATGATTTCTTGGATGGTGGGGATGGCAATGATATCTATTACGAGGGTGAAGGAAACGATACGTTTGCGGTTGCGACTGGCGATAGCATCCTGAACGCTGGTGCAGGCATTGACACCGCGATCGCCTCTACAGATTGGCTCTTAATCGACGGAGCCGACCTGGAAAATCTCACCTTGGCGGAAACTGCCAATGCCATCAGTGGCACGGGCAACAGCCTCAACAACGTCATCAAGGGCAACGGCTTTGCCAACGAGTTAGACGGCAAAGCAGGCGATGACATTCTTCAGGGAAATGGCGGGAATGACACTCTGACTGGAGGGGCAGGAGCCGATCAGTTTAACTTGCTGAATTTCACCGTAGATGGGGTCGATCGCATCATCGACTTCACGGTCACAGAAGACCGAATTGCCATCTTCCAGAATCTCCCAAATTCCAGCTACATCAATGCTGGGCTGACACCAAACGCAGCAATTACTGCCGCGCAGTTTCACATCGGCACAGGTGCAGCAGATTCGACCGATCGCTTCATCTACGACAACGCTACTGGCAAACTGTTCTTTGATGCAGACGGCAGTGGTGCCAGCGCTCAGGTGCAGATTGCCACCCTGTCTACAGGGCTAGCGATCACGCAAAACAATATTTTTGTCTTTGGAAATGCTGATAATCAGCCCAACAATCCCTCGTCACCATTAGGAGCAACCCCTGGCGATGATACGCTCACAGGCAGCAATAATGGCGAAACAATTGATGGGCTGGGCGGAAACGACACGATTCTAGCCTTGGGTGGAGATGACATATTAATAGGCGGGCAGGGTGACGACAGCCTCAAAGGTGGAGATGGTAACGATCGCATCTTTGGCGGCGACGGTATTGACAAAATCTGGAGTGGGGCTGGCAACGATCTGATCTCAGGCGGCAAAGCCAGAGATTTCTTTGCCCTCGAACGGGGGGCAGGACGAGATGTGATTCGAGACTTTAAAGACCGACAAGACAAACTCGGACTAACACCCGGAATGCGGTTCGGGCAGCTTGATATTGAGCAGCAAGGAAGCCGCACTGTGATTAGCATTGGCAACGATCGACTTGCCATTCTCACGGGCGTTCGTGCCAGCCAAATTACTGCTGCTGATTTTGCCAAGATTGCAGCAGGCTAAAGATTTCGCACAACAGATTGATGTGAATTTGAGCCGGATTCTATTGTAGCCCCCTACAAACTGCTGGCTTGAAATCCAACTTGGTTTAGGTCTACCCAACGAGAGATTAGAGGAGAAATGATGATGGAATCTGCCCCCCCGAAGCCGATGGAATCGATCGCATCAATGCCATTTGTGAAGGCAACGCTTAAGGCAATGCTGCGGAACTGTAAGTTTCTACTTTGGAGCGGCACAACTGCGGCTGCACTGAGTTTGATGATTGCCGTTCCTCCAGCATTGGCGATTTGTGGTCAGACTCCGGGTCGTCTCGAATACTGGCAAGCACCGATGCAGCAACACTGGCAGCAATTGCAGCAGCGCACCAATTATCCTTGGGGGCAGGCACGACCCTACGGCACGATTTCCGGCACTCGCATCACGTTAACTGCTGACTTCGATCGACTGAATGGAACTCAAAAGCATGAGGTTCTAAACTTGCTTGACGGTGATTATGAGTATTGGGACGAAGTCTTTACCGATGAAATGGTGCAGACAGGCATTGAGCAAGGGACGATCGGCCCAATGCCCTACGAAGTTTATGCCAGCGATGGCCGCCTGATCACAGGGGTTTACGACGGCTGTACGCGCGTCAGAACCCTGACCGAACAGGCACGCTATGGCTTCTACTACAACACCATGAGTCGAATCCTACCGGAAGGCTCTTATCCCAATCCAGAAGCGTTGCGAAACGCCGGACGACCGGGTTGGCGACAGGTGAACAGACCGATTTCAGCCACCGCAGAGCGCAACGTCCGGCTGAGATTTTGGAATGCCGTGGGCTACAGTCAAGCTGGTGCTCTCTGGATCGCCTGGGTTCCTGAACATGGATATTTCGAGATCAATGTTCCTTCAGGCAACGATGCAAGTCTACAGCGGTTCTGGAGGGTGGCGCCGCGTGAGTATAACTATCGCGTGGTTGCAAGAGACGGAAGCTTTGTTAGAGATGCCAATTTCAACAGCCGTGGTGGTTAATCCTGGCAAATGCACCTCGATGCTTGGGGCTTAACAGCAGTTGCGATCGCTCTCTTGCAAATGGCTCATTTCTAGCAGTGCAGTTAGGGACACGTCAGGTTGTGCCCCTAACTCCAGATTGATAGCTTCCAGCCGCCGCCGCTTATTCAATTCGCAAATAGCGCACCAGCACGCTAA
>DATNQR010000204.1:0-3135 GCA_036703905.1 Thermosynechococcaceae cyanobacterium | reverse complement strand
GTGTGGTATCTTGACTGGCTCGGTGTCTGGGCGGGCAGGGGCGATCGGGTGAGAATCGCTAGGGGGTTCGAGTTCGCGTTGGCGGCGCTGGGAGAAGTTTCTTTCTGGGTCGATGCCCTCGAAGGTGGGCGGCAGCCAGACGCGGATCACGAGCAGAGCACCCAGCACCAGCAGCAAGGCACAGGCGGAGAGGATTTGAGTCCAGGGGGCATCTAGAACTCCGCGCACAATCACTTCTCGCAGCACGGAGACGATCGCCACTTCGACGGCCACGCCGATCGAGACTCGTTGCTCCTTGAGGTAGATGATCAGCAGGCGGAATAGCTCCACCAGGATCAGTAGGAACAGAATATCAGCCGTAACGCCCTGAAAATCCAGAGGTGGCAGCAGGGAGAGAAACATTTCTCGTAGTTGCAGCACCATGAAGCTGAACAAGCCGAGGCACAGGGAAACCACGATCAGATCCTGGACGCTTTCCAGCACCGAGACGACGCGATCGCGGCTCCAGAAGGGCGATCGGGGCAGGCTGCGAGTAGATGGCAACATAGCGAGTTCCCCAAGATTAAGTGAGCAATGACTTAGCCTATATTTGTTCCGGCTTATATGTCAGCTACTCATTTATTGGAATTTTTAATCCCATTGATTGTTTTTGGGGGACGGTTGAGCAAGAGCGAAGCGAACGATGAAGGAGGGCTACTGGACGCAATCATTCCCCTAGTACTGCCATGCTAGTTCTACTCGCTTACTTGCGCTCTGGATGGTTGATTTCTTCCCGTGGTGTGCCGAGGCGGTTGATTTCCCCAATGAGTTGATATAGGCGGCCGAGGTCTCGCTGGTTGAAGTACAGCATTAGGCGCGAGGCTCCAACATCGGCGGCTTGGACATTCTGAGGTAGAGATTCGCCTTTCTCGATGCGACCTTTGACTAGAATGTCGCTGAAGTTTTGGTTCAGGCTTTCGATGTCAGCATCGGGAATTTCGGAGTTGAGGCGCATGACGAGGCGATCGCCGACGTAGTCGCAGGAGTGGAAAACACGGTAGAAATTGGTGATGGCATCGCAGGCAACATCCAGACGATCGGTGATGGTGTAGATGCTGGGGTCTTCGGGACTGATTAAGCCGCGGGCCAAAAGCTGTTTGTGGATGTAGTCGTTCCAGTCGTGCCAGTAGTTGCCGCCGGGTTTGTCGATGAGGACAAGGGGCATGGGGGAGGATTTGCCGGTTTGGCTGAGGGTGAGGCATTCAAAGGCTTCGTCCTGAGTGCCAAAGCCGCCAGGGAAGAGGGCTAGAGCGTCGCTCTCTCGCAGAAAGAAAACTTTGCGGGTGAAGAAATATTTGAAGGGTATGAGTTTAGGGTCGCCTTCAATGAAGGGGTTTGCGCCCTGCTCGAAGGGAAGCTGAATGTTAAGTCCGAAGGACATTTCCCGTCCTGCGCCTTCGTTGCCGGCCTGCATAATGCCGCCTCCGGCTCCAGTGATCACCATCAGACCTTGCTTGATGATGCGACGGGCAAACTCCACAGCCATTTCGTATTCAGGAGTTCCGGCAGCAATGCGGGCGGAGCCGAAAATGGCAACTTTGCGGACGTGGCGGTGGGGGTAAAAGGTGGTAAAGGCTTGTTCTAGATCTCGCAGGGCGGCGTTGCAGATTTTCCAATCGCGGCGATCGATTTCTTCGTCTGCCATTCGCACGATCGTGGATAAGGCTAACTGGATCAGTTCTCCGTGCTTTTTGTCGGGGAGTTGTTCGAGCAGTTTGGCAAGATCTGCCTGGAGCGTCTCAAGGGGATGTAAAGGGGAGGGAACCATGAATGTCTCCAAACTGGCAGCATCCTATTCTATCGGGATTTTTGAAGTGCGATCGTGACCCTTGAACTAGCAGGGATTAAACATCAAAAGCGCCCCAGCAGATGACAACCAGGGCGCGGTGCAAATGAAGCAATGAGATGGAAAGGGCAACCCATTCCACCAAATGTTGCTACAGATATTTTTCTAGGGTGTTAGATAGAGTTGTTTTGGGCACTGCGCCAACCACCATATCTACTCGCTGTCCGCCCTTGAAGATCATGAGGGTAGGAATGCTGCGGATGCCATACTGACTGGCAACGCTGGGGTTTTCGTCAGTGTTGACTTTGACGACTTTAACCTGCCCTTCGTACTGGGCGGCGATTTCTTCGACGATCGGGGCAACCATTCGGCAAGGGCCGCACCACGGGGCCCAGAAGTCTACTAGAACCGGAACTTCACTGTCTAAAACTTCTTGCTTAAAAGAAGAATCCGTAACTTGTGCGGCTGCTGACATGCTGCAAATCCTTGCCTAAAACTGTCTCATGATGGAATTCTACCATAGCGAAACCTGTGGCCCCGCGCTGAATACTCTACACATTTAGATACAAACTAAAGGGATTCTGCTGTCTTGAACTTGTTCCCAGCATCCTGAAAGGTGTTGATGGAGTGTGGGTCAAACAATGCTAGGGAGAAGCTCGATCGGTGCTCTGGACTAGTCTTCTGAGCCGCTTGAGAGGGTTTAAAACAAGGAACCGCCCGAACTAAGCGCTCAGGCGGAGTGTGGTGTGAGGAGTGAACGGAAACTTGCGTCTCCGCTTCTTTCATTGTAGACGACATATTTGGGTTTTCCAGCGTCTTGCGGAGGGGAAAAAAGTTTATGAATTTGCCTAGGAAATTAGCAGCTGCGGGGAGTGAGACGAGGCGATGACCCCGACGATCGCCCCAGCACGATGATGCCTGGCGATCGTCGGGATTGCTACTTCTGGGCTTCAAAATTTGGCTAAAGTTGAGCCTGAATCCCGCTCCCTTGCATTAAATTTCCGTAAAGTAACATAGGCGACAGACAGCAAAAGTCTGAAGCAAAGCTACGCTCTGAAGGGTGAGCAGCCTGGGTCCAGGCTCGGCTAGTGGTGTGTTCTGAAGAGTATCTCTGTTCTCGACGGCTGGGTTGTCCGTCAGTTTAAATTCTGGCACTCACCAGAAGCACTGTGGCGTTCAGTTGTCTGTAATCTTTGGAGAAAAGGAGTAAGGAGTGATTGTAATCATGCGACGACCCGCGCAGAACTTTTTAGCCAACGTTTTAACGAAAACGCCTGGGTTGACTGCTGCCGTGCTGGGACTTTTGGCAG
>DATNQR010000203.1:0-5878 GCA_036703905.1 Thermosynechococcaceae cyanobacterium | reverse complement strand
CAAAGCATCGCTGGGGCTGTGGGTTCCTTCCAGAGTCACAAAGGCTACAATCTCTTCGCCCTTCACCTCGTCCGGTTTTCCTACTACGGCGGCCTCGGCCACAGCCGGATGGGACACCAGTGCCGACTCAACTTCCATTGTGCCTAGGCGATGACCCGCGACGTTGATCACATCATCCACCCGACCCATAACCCAGAAGTAACCGTCTTCGTCTCGCCGTGCGCCGTCGCCTGCAAAGTAGATATACTGCCCGTCTCTGGGTGGGATGTGTTCCCAGTAGGTGCGACGGAAACGATCGGGATCGCCATAGACCGTTCGCATCATCCCCGGCCAGGGATGGCGCACCGCCAGATAGCCGCCTTCGTTCGCAGGGACAGGGTTCCCTTCCAGATCCACTACGTCGGCCAGAATGCCAGGAAACGGTAGGGTTGCCGATCCGGGCTTAGTAGGGATGGCTCCCGGTAGGGCTGTAATCATGATGCCGCCGGTTTCAGTTTGCCACCAGGTATCAACGATCGGGCACTTCTCCCCGCCGATAACCGAGTGATACCACATCCACGCCTCCGGGTTGATCGGTTCCCCCACAGTTCCCAGAAGCCGCAGCGAAGAAAGATCGCGCAGTTTTGGATGCTCGTCGCCCATTTTGATGAAGGCACGGATCGCCGTGGGCGCAGTGTAGAAAACGTTTACGCCGTGCTTTTCGATCACGTCCCAAAAGCAGCCCGGATTGGAGGCACGGGGCGCACCTTCGTACATTAAAGTGGTTGCGCCGTTGGACAGCGGCCCATAGACAATGTAGCTGTGCCCCGTGATCCATCCCACATCGGCAGTACACCAATAGACATCTGTATCTTGCAGATCGAAGATCCACTTCGTTGTGATGTGGGTGTAAAGGTTGTATCCGGCGGTAGTGTGAACGACTCCCTTCGGTTTGCCCGTGCTGCCGGAGGTATAAAGGATAAACAGCAAATCTTCACTGTCCATCGGCTCGGCGGGACAGTCAGCCGATACCTGAGCTTGAAGCTCGTGCCACCAGTAATCTCGCCCGCCCAATTGCATCTCGGTGTCCTGTCCCGTGCGTTTGACCACTAACACGCTGCGGACGCTGGGGGCGCTGCCGTTGGCTAGCGCTTTATCAACCTGGGGCTTGAGCGGGACGATCGCATCTTTGCGCCAGCCACCATCGGCGGTAACGACGACTTTTGCCTGAGCATCGATTAGGCGATCGCGCAGCGCCTCCGCACTAAAACCACCGAACACTACTGAATGGGCTGCCCCAATCCGAGCGCACGCCAACATGGCGATCGCCGCTTCTGGGATCATTGGCATATAGATGCCCACCCGATCGCCCTTTTCCACGCCTAGATGCTTCAAGGCATTGGCAAACTGACAGACTTCCCGGTGCAGTTGAGCGTAGGTGAGGGTGCAGGAGTCTCCAGGTTCGCCTTCCCAGATCAACGCAGCCTTGTTGCGTCGCCAGGTAGTGAGGTGGCGATCGAGGCAGTTGTAAGAGATGTTGGTCTTGCCACCGACGAACCACTTAGCAAAGGGTGGCTGCCAATCCAGCACCGTGTCCCACTTCTGGAACCAGTCCAGTTCGGTTTCTGCTAGCCCAGCCCAAAACGCTTGGGGATCGGCTTTGGCTCGATCGTAAAGCTGCTGATAGTCCTCCAGGCTCTTAATCTGGGCAGCTTGGGAGAACTCAGCGCTGGGGTGAAACAGGCGATTCTCGTGCAGGATGGATTCGATCGTCGGTTGTGACATTGTGAGGTCTGAGGGTGAGGTCTGAGGATGAAAGTAAGCTAAAAGCAACACATCTTTCAGCTTACCTGCCAATCGCCAGTCTGGAAGAAGGCAGTCCGCTTGTGACCTGTGAGGCCCCGGGGCATGGGCTACCCGTACTGTCCTCTCCAATGGGAGAGGGGGGCGTTGTGCGATATGACGTAGATGGGTTCGTCATCCCGCCCTATAGCCAAGACGCATGGGTGGAAGCATTGCAGCGCCTGAGTTGCGGGAGCAGATGGGAAAGTCTGCCCGATAGCGGACCGTCACGCTAACTTGGACAACGTAGCAGCCCAGCGAGGCAAGCAACTGCTGGCAAAGCTCCGGCCTGTGGCCATAACCGATCGCCAAAAGTTCAGATCCAGAGGCGATCGGACAAGTTAAGGTAGTGACCCTTAAAAATGGGGAACCTTAGTAGATAGCTGGTTCTAATTTCTAACTACTCGTCCTTGATTAGAGCCATTCCTCAATCCAACTTGAGCGCATTCGCAGGTACTTCGTCCCAAGTGTTGACGGTTCGCAGGTTGGCGCTCCAGCCAGCAGCTTTCTGTTCATCACTTAAGTTGTCCTCGAAAGACTGATGGCAGTCCCGCGCTTGGTCTTCATCACAACAGGCAATGCAAGAGTAGAGAATGCCCGAAGGATCGTGTTGCTCGTTTACCCAGATTGTCATTACCCTGGCTCCTAAATGTGGCGTAACTGAAACTTAACTGAAACTTTAAATGTGACGCGACTGAAACTGTGGGGTAAGTAAACTGGGGCGTTCCTCCTAGCCTTCGGCAACGCCCTGAATTGGTTCTACTGAGTCAGTTCTAACGGATTTCTGATACAGCGCAAGCAGTGCCAACCCCTTGTAACATTCAACAGAGAGAATTGACACATCCGTTTGACAGACTGGGAGTAACGCTACAGCGATCAAGCGGAAGCCGTAACAAAGTCAATGTAGAGCATCAGAGGCAGTGAGCTAGGAAATTGCAATGGAACTTTTAGGAATCGCCCTGAGAGGGCTGAAGGGAAATAGCGGCTGGATTGTCTGGAATTTGTTTCTGGCCTTCATTCCTTTGGTGTTGAGCTTCTGGCTATTTCGGCGCAAAACCCGATCGCGATCGTTCCTCTGGTGGACGGTGTTGCTAGTGTTTATTGCCTTTCTGCCCAACGCACCCTACCTGCTGACGGACATCATTCACTTGATCCGGGCCATTCGCATGGGCTACTCGGCTTGGGTAATAACCTTGATTGTGATTCCGACACATCTGCTGGCGATAGTCAGTGGCTTTGAAGCCTACGTGATTTCGGTGATCAACCAGAGCCACTATCTAAAACGTCAAGGGGCGGGGCGGTTTGTGCTGGCAGCAGAATTGATGACCCATGCGCTCTCGGCGATCGGCATCTATATGGGTCGGTTTCGGCGCTTCAACAGTTGGGATTTGGTCAGCGATCCGGGCAACGTCATCTTAGTCACTCTGGATGACCTAACGGCAAAAGGCCCAATTTTGGTTATCCTAATTACGTTTGTGGGGCTAACGGTGCTGTATTGGGTCGCAAAGCAAGTGACTTTGGGAGTGGTGTTGCGGATTCGATCGACCCAACTAGGCAGGGTGCTGGGTTTGGAGCCGATCCAGAAGCTACCCCTGGACTAAACAGCGCTCTGTTTCTAGAAATTTTTTCTCCTAAAAACCCTTTGCTTCTGAGGGTGTTTTGTCCAGCCAATAGATAGACTGAAGAGTAAGCTCTGCGAAAAAGATGCGGCGATCGTCGCACTACGCATTTAACCTTCTTCACCCAACTAAACTTTATAGTGACTTCTTCCGCACAGGTATCTGTGTTGAGTCTACCATTGTCGATCGTCCACTAGTCGATCGTCTACTAGATGCCGCCTTTCTGCCGTCCCTGGTTTAGGGAAGTTGATAGTGTTCAAGTTTTCGTCTCTTCGCACCCGATTGATCGCGTCGCTGCTGGGGGTTGCCCTAGTTCCCCTCGTTCTGCTAACGCTGACCCATTTTGTGCTGATGGGACAGGTTTTTCGGCAAAATGCAGACCAGGCTTTGTTCGCTGCTGCTACCCGGACAGCCCTGAGTTTGGATAATTTTCTCCGAACCGGACTGGACACAGTGCGAGCGGAAGCGCAACTGCCCGGTATAGGCAACTACCTGCGTTTGCCAGCCAAACAGCGATCGGGCAGTTCAGAAGAAACCCAGGTTACAGAATTGCTGCGGGCCCTATTGAAGCGCGACTCAAGCAATGTGCTGTCCTACGCGCTGCTGGATCTTGAGGGCACGAATGTTTTGGGAACTGAAGCCCTTGACCTGCGCCAAAGCAAAGCTGGGGCAGATTATTTTCGCCAGCCTTTGGCCACTGGCTCACCCTATGCTTCACCGATCTACCTGCCTGCATCCCCAGAGGGTTTGCCTGGCATTTATTTCAGCAGTCCGGTATGGAATTCAGTAGGGGCAAAGGTGGGCGTGCTGGCAGTGCGCTACAGTGCTACCCTGCTTCAGCAACTCGTGGCTCAGAGTGAAAACCTGGCAGGTTCCCAGTCCTTCGCCACCCTGCTGGATGAGAACTACATTCGCATCGCCCACAGCGCTAGACCGGAGTTGGTGTTTAGGTCGATCGTGCCTCTGCCGCCCGAAAAAGTGGAGGTGCTTCAGGCACAATCTCGCCTGCCGCAGGGGTCGAGTACGGAACTCTCCACCAATCTGCCCCAGCTAGAAGAAGCTCTACGACAGAGCAATTGCGACAGCAATTGCCCTCCCATTTACCTGACCATAACTCTGTCCGCCGAGCCTAGAAGCGCTGAGCCTAGAAGCACCGAGCCTAGGAGCATAGTGCGCGTCGCCATCACTCGCTTGCAGTCTCAGCCCTGGTTTGTCTTGTTTGCCCAGCCGCAACAGGTGTTTCTCGCGCCTCTGATGGACGAGATCCGCCTGACAGCAGGGTTAACCGCGATCGTGGTGTTTGGGGTGCTGGGGGTTGCGATCGCTATGGGGAGATGGCTGACGAAACCTTTGGTGTATTTGTCCAATCAAGTTAGTCATTTCACTGCTGGGAACTTAGCCACACGAGCGCAAATCACCTCCAAAGACGAGATTGGGGCACTGGCGAGCAACTTTAACGCCCTAGCCCAGCAGGTCAGCAAACTGCTGCAAGGACTGGAAGACCGCACCCATGAGCTAGAGTCCAGCCAGCGCACTACTACCGCCGTGAGCGAACTGGCCAAAGCGACTCTGGATAGCGATCGTCTGCTGCAAGAGGCCGTGAAATTAGTGCAGGAGCGCTTCCAGGTGGATTTTGTGCAGATTTACCTGTGGGAAGAAGCGGCAGATGCCCTGCTGTCCTATGCCAGTGCAGGTGTGATCAGTCCCGGCCGTCTGCCAACTAACCGCCGGGTCAAGCTGGGCGACGATCGTAGCTTGGTCGCGATCGCGGCACAGGGGCAGCAGATGCAGTCTACAGGCAATCTTCATTCCCTTAACGATTCCGCCGCACCCAGAATAGCCTCCCGCTTCTACCAACCCGTCTCAGAAGTGGCGGTTCCGCTCTTGAGCCGAGGCAAGCTGCTGGGAATTCTGGATGTGCAGGATCAGCAGGAGTTTCGCTTCAGCCGAAGCGACCTGGATACCCTCAGCCTGCTCTCCAGTCAGATTGCCACCGCTCTGGGAAGCGCTCAGTTGTTCAGCGAACTGCAAAAAACTGAGTCTCGCTTTCGCACTATCTTCGAGGATGCCCCGATCGGCATGTCGATCGCCTCGATCGACCAGGGACGGATTATTCAGGTGAACAAAGCCTACAGCATCATGACGGGCTACACCGCTGCCGAAGCCAAACAGCTAAGCTTCCATCAGATCACGCCGCCAGAAGACCTGAACAAAGACATCAACCACTTGGAACGCCTTCTGGCTGGGGAAACGGATTCCTACCAGCTAGAGAAGCGCTTGATTAGAAAAGACCAGACCCTCATCTGGATTAACCTGACAGCAACGTTGCTGAACGATGCCCAAGGCAAACCCCGATATAGCCTGGGCATGATCGAAAATATCACTGACCGCCGCGAGGCAAACGCAACCCTGCGGCGATCGGAGGGAAAATACCGCGG
>DATNQR010000202.1:0-1947 GCA_036703905.1 Thermosynechococcaceae cyanobacterium | reverse complement strand
TTGCTTTAACTCTTCAAAGGTAATACTACCGTCTGCGTCGGCATCATACTGTGCGAGTAACGCCTGGGGGCTACGGGTATCGGTTTTGGCTTCGATGACTGCACTTAAGCCAGGACTTAAGAACAGCTCACTAAGGGAGACTTTGCCGTCTTGATCGCGATCTAAGTCATTAAAAAGGGATTGAAGCTCTTGCTCGGTTGCCATCGGTTTCTACCTAAATTAATTTTTCGATTTCATAGCTCATTCATAGATTACTAGAGAGCGCAACAAAAGAGTCTGTCTTCCTGGCAGGGGTGTAAAAATATCAAATGACAGCTAAGTACGTGGGTGGAATTAAATTTAAAATAGGCGTAGATTATTGAAGCCTGAAACCCGACGCCCGCACGGGTTGCGCTACCGCCAGCCCACTTTATAAATTATTGTGCTTCCCCACTTATCTTGGCGGGACGACAGCTACAAATCTAGCTATAGGAGTAGCGATCGCACAGACGAAAACTATAAACGACGTTAGCTCCTTCTAATTCGAGGATGAAAGTCAACAGGTCAGCGATATCCGGCTCATCTTCGACGAGGAGCACCTGAAGATGCTTCAAGACAGCAGTTGTACTGCTGGGGTGGGGTGGATAGAAGTTCATAGACCTGACTCCTCAGTGCTGTTCCCCTTGGATAGAGCCAGAATCGAGTGGGTGCATCAGGGTACAGTCGGAAAGTGGAAAAGCTGTTGAAAAGTCCGGTGTGGTGCGGTGGAGCTTCACGCTCCTCAAGCTTCACCTCTGCTCTCCCAAAATCTGGCTCTCTCCACGCCCATCACCTCTCACCCCAACTCCGCGGACAGTGGACAAAAGTAGACGGCAAGCTCACCTGTACCTGGTTGAGCCAACCGGATTAACCGGTGCAGTCCTGGAGCCGGCAGAGACCGCCGTGTGGTTACTTGTGAGTAATTCCCCCTTCGAGCTGGTATGTCCCTGCACGTACATTAGGACAATACTTGAAGGCTACTGAGTCCATCAAGTTGATGGCAGGCTGATCAGATGACATTGCACTTTGCAGAGTTTTATGTGGGCAAGCGTTGGAAAGCAGGCAATGGCCGTGCTGCCCACTTCAGACTGATGCTACTAATGCGGTGACGATCGCGATCACCGTCGCTGGGTCAATCGGTTTGGCAAGGTGACGTTGAAAACCGGCGGCGATCGCCTGCTGCTGATTGAGTTCTCCGGCATAGGCAGTGAGAGCGATCGCCGGAATTTGTCCACCCTGTTCAAGGGGCAGGCTGCGAATCTGCCGCATCAGCATATAGCCATCCATCTCTGGCATTCCAACGTCGCTCACAAGAATGTTTGGCAAGGCTTGGGAGAACGCTTGCAGTGCTTCAACCCCAGAAGCAGCGGTGGCAACGATTGCACCCGCTTGTTCTAGAACAAACGCCACAAACTCGCGCGAATCGGCTTCATCATCGACAACGAGAATGTGAATGCCACTTAAATCCTCGGTTGCGCTTGATCGCGGCTTGATCGCGGACAAGACAGAAAAGCGAGCTGCTAAGGGAATTTGAACGGTAAACGTGGCTCCCGCTCCTTCACCCAAACTTTCGACCGCGACTGTGCCGCCGTGCAGTTCGGCAATTTGCCGCACGATCGCCAGCCCTAAGCCCAAGCCGCCAAATTTGCGCGTGGTGGCTCCATCTTCTTGCCGGAAATGCTCAAAAACATAGGGCAGAAAATCGGACTTGATGCCCTTGCCAGTATCGCTCACTTGGATTCGAGCATGGTGCTCATGGGAAGCTAAGGTGACCGTGACGTGTCCTCCTTGAGGTGTGAATTTGACTGCGTTCGACAACAGATTCCATACCACTTGCTGCAACCGCCCAGCATCTCCCATCACAATGCCAACACCGGGTGAGGTCGTCGTGTAAATTTGAATCGTTTTCGCTTCTGCGGCTAAGCGAAC
>DATNQR010000201.1:0-9442 GCA_036703905.1 Thermosynechococcaceae cyanobacterium | reverse complement strand
CTGAGTTCAGCCAGAACGGCGTTTAGCCCTACTCCCACCGCCTGCAAGCGGCTGAGATCTACATTTACCCGCACTTCTTCCTGCACTGACCCAGACACATCCGCTGACGCAACTCCCTGCACCACTGTTAGTTCGCGAGATAGCTCCTCGTCAGCAAATACGCGCAGGTCAACGCCTTTAAGCGAGGGAGATGTGAGGGCAAACTCGTAGACAGGTAGTTGGGTCGGGTCGAACTTGAAGATGCGGGGCGCTTCGAGCGTTTCTGGCAGTTGGTTGCGGTAGCGATTAAACGTGGCGGTAGTGTCGTTAAGGGCCTGATCAATCTTGCTGCCCGCCTGGAAAAACAAGTCCAGACTCACCTGTCCTTCCCGCGTTTGCGAATAGACCTGCACCACACCTTCGGTCGTTGCCAGAGCTTCTTCTAGAGGCTTCGTAATTTCGTCTACCGCCACTTCTGGCGAAATGCCTGGTGCATCCAACCGCACTCCAATGCGGGGGTAAGTAATCGACGGCAACAGATCCACGGGCAACCGCGTCATGAGGAAGATGCCCAGGATGATTACCGTGAGGGTGAGCATCATCACGCCGATGTGCCGTCGGATCGACAGAGTACTGAGGCTGAATCCGTTGGATTGGTTGGGATGCATACGAAGGTTAAGGTCTGAGGTTTCAGGGCTGAGTTCTGAGCGGCTCAAAACCCGACTGGATAGTTAGACAGACTTTTCAGACAAAACGATCGCTCGATCGCACTATTTTCCCAAACTACTTTTCCGATAGGAGGCTCAGACGCACCGACTCACCACCCTTGAGCGGCCGGCCACTGCGGGCAACATACCGATCACCCGGATTCAGCCCGGAGAGAATTTGAGTTTTACCGTCTCCCTGCTGCCCCAGTTTGACCGATCGTGGCTCCACCTTAGCGGCTTCTCCTTCGCCCGTAACGACAAACACAACGCCCTCGGTGCGTTGGGGTCTGCCTTGCTTGGCGTTGTCTGGAGTCGATCGTGCGGCTCTAGGAGGATTTTGCCCTCCTTGACCGGACTGTGCCCCCGGCTGAGCGGGTTGCTGTGCCTGGCGGGCCCGCTTCTCCTGGACAGCACTGTTGGGAACCACCACAGTTTTAGCTTCACTGGAGCCAAAGTTCACCCGCGCCAACAGACCGCTACCAATCTTTCCAGTCGGATTGGCAACCAGTACTTCTACCGGAATTAGACGAGCCACGGGATCGGCAGCGGGAGAGATGCGGCTGACTGTACCTGTAAACTGCTGGTTAGGCAACGAGTCCAGCCGCACCTGCACCGATCGCCCCACCTGTAAACTGCTTAGCTCCAGTTCCGACACTTGCACAATGACCTTGACGCTGCTGAAGTCACCGAGCTTCAGCACTTCCCCTCCAGGCTGAACCAAGTTGCCTACTTCAGATACCTTTTGCAGCACCGAGCCAGAAATGGGCGATCGCAAAAGGGCGAAAGATTCTCGCTCTTGAGCCTGGACAATCAGCGCTTCTTGGGCTGCTACTCGTCCCTCTGCGGCAGCGATCGCCCCCTGCTGGTTGCTGACTTGCTGCTGGCTCGATCGCACGACTTGGGCGGCAGTTCTGGCCCTAGTGCGGAACTGCTCCGCCTGCTGGCGGGTTCCGGCCCCGCTCTCAGCCAACCGCTCATAGCGGGCTGCATCGGCTTCCGCTTGCTGAAGCTCTAGGCGAGCTTGCTCAACGCGGGTCTCAGCCTCGCTGAATTGAGTTTGAGCCTGAGCCACAGCGGCCTGCCGCGTTGCCAACTCCGCTTCAGCTTCCACCACAGCCGATTGCAAAAGCCCTCGATCTACTTCTCCCAGTATCTGTCCTGTTTCTACACGATCGCCCACGTTCACTTCCAACCGCAGTACTTGCCCCTCTGCCTGCGATCGCAGCGACACTTCTTGTAGAGGCTGGGTTGTGCCAGTGTATTCTCTGGGTTGCCGCAGTAGGTCTGGTTTGGCAACGGCTACATCCACCGCCACCTGCTGATTCTGGGCGGCATTTGACTGAGGTTGGGCCTGACTCTTAGGCAGGAAGTCGCAGCCAGAGAGAATTGTGGCAATGCTAAGTAGCGCTAAGCCGTGAGACAGGAGCGATCGCCGCTGTCCAGCAGTACTGGGGTGCTGAACCTGAGAAGAGGAAGGCATAGTACTACTTTGAATGTGACAATCAGGCAGTTCAGTAGAGCAAACCAACATAATTATGTACGATTGTAACGACCCACTTAGACAGAAAACTATGCTTCTAGGTAGAGTTGCCTCCTTCACCCAAGCTCAGCGATCCCAAGAGCTATGAAAATTTCGGTCTGCTGAATTTGGGCTGAATACAGAAATCCCCCAGACCTAATGCTGCGTCTAGGGGATTCTATTGAGATCGTCATCTTAATCAATCGGCTAGACTGCTGACTGGTTAGACTGCCACGATCGATGCAAGGTTCAGATCAGAGGAATTCAAGTCGCGCTGATGCCAAACCTGCCCATCCAGCGCGATTTGCTCAATCAAGCTGGCCAGGCGCAAAGCCTTGAGCGCTTGCTCTCCGCCTACCGAAGGCTGACTACCGCCGCGCACACACCCTACAAAGTGTTCCAACTCAGCATGGAGTGGCTCAATGTTGCTGGTGTGGACTTTCTCAATTAGTCCATCTTGACGGTAGAGAACCTGGCCGTAGTCGGTGGTGTAGTTAGCGGTGGTTTTGCGGTGGATCAAGATCTCATTGTTGAGGAAATCTGCTTCAGTCAAGGAGTTTTTGCAGTGGGCAGCGATGCGACGGATCTTACGGTGGGTAACTTTGCTAGAGGTAAGGGTCGCAACAATGCCGTTGGCAAAGCTCAGGGTTGCTGTCACATAATCCAGGTAGCCCGACTCGGAAGCGCGACTGCCGCCTGCCGTCAGCTTCACCACAGGAGAAGCCGCCAGTTCCAGCATCAAGTCGATATCGTGGATCATCAAATCCAGCACTACGGAAACATCGTTGGCTCGATCGGGGTAAGGACTCATGCGGTGGGCCTCGATCGCCAGCAGTTCCTCAGTTTTTAGCACCTTGCTGAGTTCCTGAAAAGCCGGGTTGAACCGCTCAATGTGCCCCACTTGCAGAATGCACTGAAACTGGGCTGCTGCGTTGACTAGAGACTCGGCCTCAGCAATGCTGGCGGCGATCGGTTTCTCAATCAGCACATGAATACCGGACTGCAAGCAAGTCATCCCAACTGCATAGTGGAAGCGAGTGGGCACGGCCACACATACCGCTTCAACGTGGGGTAGTAAATCTCTAAAATCCTCGAAAAAGCGAACCCGATACTTGCTGGCTGTGTCAATGCCACGCTCCACATTGGTATCCGACACTCCCACTAGCTCCACATCCTTCAGCATACTGAGAACGCGGGTGTGGTGTTGCCCCATATTGCCCACTCCAATCACGCCGACGCGGATCGGCTCTGGGTGTCTCTGCAAACTGCTGCCGACTGCTCCAAGCGATTGTCCATCCAGCACGCCTCTACTCTCCCCCACCAAGAATCAACAGAATTTGTTGCGTCAAGACCATTTCAGTCCTCCGAATAGTAGCATAGGGCTTTCAAGTATGAAGAATTCCAAAGCTGCATTTGTGTTCCCTGAAGGACTGCAAAGAAAGTTCTCTGATTAGTGTTAGAACCAGGAAGATTCTGTCGCGTCTGTCTTCACCCCGGCTCACCCTGCTGTGATTTGTTATGAAACCCTTGTGGCGCTGCTTTGCTAGAGATTTTGCTCTGGAGACTCGCACGATCGCCCTTTCTCTGCTGCTGGGCAGCTTGACCTTAGCAGCGTTTCCAGCCCAGGCCCAAACAGTGGCTGGGAGCGGCAGACAGCCCCAGGCCACCGCCGCCGCCAGAGTGGAGCAACGGCGCAAGCAAACCGAGCGGATCACACCTGATAACTACAGCTTGAGCCGCCACCCGATCGACTCCGCCAACGAAGCTCACTGGCGCGAATTGCTGTGGACAACAGCCGTGGTGGAGCCGCAGGAACCCTTTGTGGCGGAAGCTCTGAGTCGAATTTTGGAGCTGATGAGTCGACCGGGTTTGTCAGCGTCGCAGCAACGGACGGTGGACGCAGCGACAAAGGTAGGAACTCAGCTTTACCTCGGCAATCCCACCCAGTACGCGGTAGTGGGGCAACAGTTTTCGCAGGCGATCGTCCAAAGTCCTGATCCCGAATGGGTAGCGGTTTCCCTGGCGGCGGTGCGGGGCGGAATGTCTGCCTCACAACTGCGATCGCTGATGGCATCGGTCAAAGCTCGGTTTCCCAACTGGCAGCAGGACGTACACCTGCGAACAACGCTGCAAGAGACGACGGAGTTTCTGGACGATCGCCCTGTGCCGCCTCTGGGAGCGCTGCTGAACTGGACAATCGCTCCCCAGCAGCTACATCTGTATGTTCTCTGCCAGCGCGATCGCGAGGTTCTCTGTCAGGCAGTGCTGAAGGATGGCCAGGGTCAGTTTGTGCGCCAGAGTGGGCAACTGTGGACAATGCCCTTGCTGCTGCGATCGCTGCATCGCCTGAACTGGAACTTCGTGCGCGGCAACACGCCCCAGGGAATCTTTCGGATCGAAGGAGTTGTGCCACAGCCAGACGACGAGTATTTTCGGGCTTATGGTCAGTTTGCGCTGGTGAATTTGTATATTCCCTTTGAAGCGGGAGCAAAGGCGTTTCTGCCTGGAATTCCTGGAGCCTTCAAGGGCAGTCTGGACACTTACCAGAATTTGCTGCCTCCCGCTTGGCGCAACTATTCGCCAATTCAGCAAAGCTTTTGGGCTGGTCGAGCAGGGCGCAGCGAGTTTCGGATTCACGGTACAGGCGAATCACCCGACTTCTTTAGCGGCAATAAGTCTAGCGACAATGGGCAGCGCAGCAGCACCTATGACTGGAATCCGACGATCGGCTGCCTCTCAGCTCTGGAGCTTTATAACGATCAGGGGCAGTTGATGCGATCCGATATGCCGAGGCTGCTGCAAACTCTGGAATCGATCGGTGGCAGCAAGTTCACGGGTTATTTGGTGGTAGTGGATGTGGGCAACGGGACACAACCGATCGACCGTGCAGCCATTGAAGCGGCGATCGCCGCGCCTGAAAGCAACCCTGACTTCAGCAAAACTAAGGCCTTGCAGCCATCAGAAATGAAGCCGCCCTTGGAATCCTTGCCTCAGATCGATCGTCCCAGATTGACGGATTCCCCCATCCCCAAGCCCCAAGCCGATGAACTCCCGCGAGTGCCGCTTGCCTACTAGGTGTCTGGACTCATAGGTTGTTTAGCCTAATAAGATTGTGTTGATATTCTGGGTGCAGTCAGCCAGAGGTGTGCCTATTGTCGATCGGCTCAAACTGGCGCTAGAGTCAGGGCAAACTGCGGGGAAGCGATCAATGGGATTCCAAAAGCTTTTTGCGGTGGGACTGACAGCAATACTGGGGACAACTTCAATGGAACCGATCTTGGCTGAGGGATTGCGCCCGAACGAAAACCTGGTCGTGGAAGGTGTTCCAGAGATTCCCTTGAAGCTGGTGGATCGGGTGAAGCGCTATACCGAGTTTCGGGCGGCGGGGCTACAGAGCTGGCATCCGACACGGCGAGAAATGCTGATCACGACTCGGTTTGCTGACGTGGCTCAGATCCATCAAGTGCGATCGCCCCTAGCGGCCCGCAAGCAGCTAACCTTCCTGCCCGAAGCGCCCTCTGGGGCAACCTATCAGCCGACGACGGGGGAGTATTTTGTCTTCAGCAAGGACGTGGGCGGCAGCGAGTTCAACCAAAACTATCGCTACGACGTGGCTACCGGAGAAATCACCCTGCTGACCGATGGCAAGTCGAAAAACAGTCGGGGCGTGTGGTCAAATCAAGGCGACCGCTTAGTCTACACTTCCACCCGTCGCACCGGAAAGGACAACGACTTTTACCTGATCGATCCCAAAAATCCCGCTTCCAATCGCCTGGTAGCCCAGTTTGAAGGGGGAGGATGGTCGCCTCTGGCCTGGTCACCGGACGATCGTCAATTGCTGGCGATCGAGTATGTCTCCATCAACGAAAGCTACCTCTGGCTAGTGGACTCAGCAACCGGAACCAAAACCCTGCTGACTCCCAAAGGCGGCGATCCAGTTTCCTATCGCGGTGCAACCTTCAGCAAAGACGGTAAGGGTTTGTATGTGATCAGCGATCGTGGCTCGGAGTTCCAGCGCCTTGCCTACTATGACCTGACCACACAGGCTTACACCGACCTGACCAGCCAGATTCCCTGGGATGTGGAGGACTTTGACCTGTCTGAGGATGGCAAGTCCCTAGCGTTTGTGACCAACGAAGACGGCACAAGTGTTCTGCACGTTTTGGACACAGCAACCCGTCAGGAGAAACCTCTGCCCAAGCTGCCAATCGGTCAGATCTTCAGCCTCAGCTGGCATTCAAATAACCGAGATTTGGGCTTCACATTGACTTCAGCCCGATCGTCCACCGATGTTTACTCCTTGGACATCACCACGGGCAAAGTTGATCGCTGGACAGAGAGCGAAACCGGTGGTCTCAACACCGCCAACTTCTCGGAGCCAGAGCTGGTGCGCTGGCAGAGTTTCGATCAACAAAAGATTTCAGGCTTTCTCTACCGCCCGTCTGCCCAATTCAGAGGCAAGCGGCCCGTGGTGATCAACATTCACGGCGGCCCAGAAAGTCAGTTTCGGCCTAGCTTTTTGGGGCGAAACAACTACTATCTGAACGAGATGGGCGTAGCGCTACTGTTTCCCAATGTGCGCGGCTCCTCTGGCTACGGCAAAACGTTTCTGAAGCTGGATAACGACTACCAGCGCGAGGACTCGGTTAAGGACATTGGCGCACTGCTGGACTGGATCAAAACCCAACCGGATCTGGATGCCGATCGCGTCTTGGTAACGGGCGGCAGCTACGGCGGCTACATGGCGCTGGCAGTGGCGACAACCTACAGCGATCGCATCCGGGCGACGATCGACATCGTGGGCATCTCAAATTTCGTCACTTTCCTGGAGCGCACCGAGAGCTATCGGCGGGATTTGCGGCGGGTGGAATATGGCGACGAGCGCGATCCCAAAATGCGCGAGTTTCTGCTGCAAATTTCACCCCTGAACAATGCCCAGAAAATCAAAAAGCCCCTGTTTGTGATCCACGGCAAGAACGATCCGCGAGTCCCTTTGCAGGAAGCTGAGCAGATTGCAGCCACGGTGCGGAAAGGCAGCACGCCCGTCTGGTATCTCATGGCTACCGATGAGGGTCACGGTTTCGCTAAAAAGAAAAACGTTGATTTTCAGTTCTACGCCACGGTGATGTTTATGCAGCAGTTTCTCCAGCCGGACGATCGGTAGAGTCTCCCACAACGGGCTAAAATCCAGAAGTCCAATTTCAAATAACTGCTCATGCTGGCGAAGCGAATCTTACCCTGTCTGGATGTGAAGGCGGGGCGGGTGGTGAAGGGAATCAACTTTGTGGATCTGAAGGACGCAGGCGATCCGGTGGAACTGGCCCAAATCTACAACCAGGCGGGAGCCGATGAGCTAGTGTTTTTGGACATCACCGCCACCCACGAAGACCGCAGCATCATCTTTGATGTGGTGTATCGCACGGCAGAGCAGGTGTTCATTCCGCTCACGATCGGCGGCGGCATTCAGGATCTAGACACGATCAAACAATTGCTGCGGGCTGGAGCAGACAAAATCAGCATCAATTCTGCGGCCGTGCGTGATCCTGACTTGATCGACCGAGCCAGCGATCGGTTTGGCAACCAGTGCATTGTTGTGGCGATTGATGCCCGTCGTCGCCCTGATCCCACTAATCCAGGCTGGGATGTCTACGTGCGCGGTGGACGGGAAAACACGGGCTTGGATGCGATCGCCTGGGCCGCTGAAGTGTACCGTCGAGGAGCGGGGGAATTGCTTGTCACCAGCATGGACGCAGACGGAACCCAGGCGGGGTATGACCTGGAACTGACCCGTAGCATTGCTGAGCAGGTGGATATTCCCGTCATTGCCTCCGGTGGAGCAGGCAACTGCGATCACATTCACGCCGCCCTCACTGAAGGCAAAGCCGAGGCCGCGCTGCTGGCTTCGCTGCTGCACTACGGACAACTCACGGTTCCGCAGATCAAATCCTACCTGGCAGAGCGGGATGTAGCGGTGCGGCAGTAGGTGATCGATCGCGTGTTGATCCGACCCCAAAATTTGATCGTTCTAGCGAGGCTCTCCTGGCTTCGGCTGATGGATAGAAGCGACGTGGAGTTCCTTGAGCTGCTTGCCGTCCACGCCAGAAGGAGCGCTGGTGAGCAGACACCGCGCTTGTTGAGTTTTAGGAAAGGCGATCGCGTCCCGAATCGACTCTTCTCCCGCCAGCAGCATCACCCAGCGATCGAGGCCGTAGGCGATGCCGCCGTGGGGCGGAGTACCGTACTCAAAGGCCTCCAGCAGAAAGCCAAATTTGTTGTGCGCCTCTTCCTGAGAAAGTCCGATCAATTCAAACACCTGAGACTGAACCTCAGACTGGTAGATCCGCACACTGCCGCCTCCAGCCTCAAAGCCGTTGTAAACCAGGTCGTAGGCTTGGGCACGGGCAGTTTTGAGGTCTGCCAAATCGTCTGGGTGGGGCGCGGTGAAGGGATGGTGCAGCGCTTCTAGGCGCTTTTCATCGGCGTTCCACTCAAACATCGGGAAGTCTGTGATCCAGAGCAAATTGATTTTATTGGAATCAATCAAATGCAACTCCCGACCGAGGAATTGCCGCAGCCGATCGAGGGTTTTGTTGACTGTAGCCGTGTCTCCGGCAGCAAACAGGAGCAAATGTCCGGCGGCTGCGCCCGTTCGGGTGAGAATTTCTTGCTTTTGCTCCTCCGTCAGGTTGTCCTTGATTGCGCCGATCGTGTCAATCTCGCCGTCTGCCCGCACCCGAATATAGGCCAGTCCCCGTGCGCCTGCTTCGGCCGCTTCTTTGAACAAATCGCCACCGGGCTTGATTCGCACATTGGAGACCGCATCGTTGCCCCCCGGAATCGGCAGAATCTTGACGATGCCGCCCTTGCTAACCGCGTCTGCAAACACCTTGAAGCCTGACCCCTGCACCACATCCGACACATCCACCAGTTCCAGCCCGTAGCGAGTGTCGGGTTTGTCGCTGCCGTATTTGTTCATTGCATCGGCATAGGTCAGGCGAGGCAGAGGCAGGGAAATTTCCACACCCTTGATTTCTTTGAAGAGGTGAGCAATCAGACCTTCGTTGAGTCGTAAGATTTCTTCCTGAGACATGAAGCTCATTTCCATGTCCAGTTGGGTGAATTCTGGTTGGCGATCGGCTCTCAGATCTTCATCTCGGAAGCACCGCGCAATCTGGTAGTAGCGATCGCAGCCTGCCACCATCAGCAATTGCTTAAACAACTGCGGCGACTGCGGTAG
>DATNQR010000200.1:0-4062 GCA_036703905.1 Thermosynechococcaceae cyanobacterium | reverse complement strand
TCATCCGTGGCTTTTCTCTGACAAAAGATCTTCTCGCTAAAGTCTTAAATGACACTTATTGAAGTGTCACACCCTTAAATTTCAAAAAAGTATCTGATATAAAAACTTTTCTGTCTATCCTGAAACCCTCTTGTAGCAGGCATCTTAATCAATCTCAGCTTTCTCTTCCAGGTCTGAGCTCAACTAACTGAACTTAGAAATAGCTGCTGGAACTTCAGGAACATCTCGTTATCTGTTTTCGACATTAAAGCTAACAGAAGACGATACTTCCTAACTCTTTCCTAGTTCTTACGAGGTTTTGAAATATGCAACGCTTTCCTAAAGTTTCTGGCACAATCTCTGGCACGATCGCAGCCCTGACTGTATTAGTTGCTCCAGCGATTCTATCGGCGGGTTCTGCTTCGGCTCAGCCGATTCGTTTCTCTGATAGCTACATTGGTGCAGGGGTTTCGGCCGGCGTAACCAACGGCGGCCAGGGCAACGACAGCGCTCTACTGGGTGGCAACATTCAAGGTCGCCTTGGCCTTCCCAGTGCGCCGGTTTCGCTGCGGGGCACGGTGCTCTACGGTGGCGACACCAGCGCCATCATTCCCACGGTCTCCTATGACCAGCGCATCTCCGACAACGCCAACGTCTACGTGGGTGCAGGCTACTCCTTCGTGGAGGAAGAGGGCGTACGGACTCCCCTGGGCAACAAAGACTCTGTGGTGCTGACGGCGGGCGCTGAAGCAGGCGTGGGCAAAAACGTCGTGGTCTACGGCGATGCCAAGTGGGGCATCGATGCCTACAAAAACAGCCCTGCGGATGCCGTGAGCTTCCAGGCTGGTGTCGGCTATCGTTTCTAGAAACGTTTCGAGGTTTTGTGAACCTTTGAGATGGAATATAGCCATAGCCTCATAGGTTTGCAGGGGGTGCTGCCCCTGCACCCCCACACCCCAAACCCAATGTCCTGAGTTGTCTGTCTACAGCTATGGCGAGAGCTATGACGAGGATGGGGAAGTTTGAGAGCTTCCCCTTCAAACTCTCGCTCCAGACTCAACTTCAGCCCAACCTAGAAGCTCATCTGGTGAGGCTCAATTGGTTCAGTTGCCAGAAAACGCTTGCAGACAGCAGCTCTGCAAGCGTTTTCTGGCGTTGCTGAGTAGTGAATGAATGACTTATCCCTTAATTCGGCAGCACCGATCCTAGTTCCCAATTTTTTGCGTCACCCAATCTACGCCTCCATCACTCCCTGCTGCCAGCCGTGCAAAGCGCCAAGTCTTATTCTCCTTTTGGCGTTGCAGGTAAACTTCAAACGGGTTCTGCTGACGAGTGATCTGGCGCTGAGGCAGGTTGAGCGTAAAGTCACAGGTTCCCCGAACGCGAAAGGATTGCAACTCGTCGATCGTCAATGGCGTTTGTTCAGCGATCGCCACCCGATCGACATGAACCTCTACAGATTCCGTGCCAAGCCGCAACTGCTGTCGGAGTTCCTGCTGTGTCTGGTTAAGCTCGATCGCGATCGCCTGCTCCACAATCTGGCGTGGTGGGTACGGACTCACAGCACTGCAAGCCGTCAGCAAAACGCCCAGCAGCAGCGCCAAAATCGATCGTCCCCGCCAAATTCCACGCCCCATCGCTTTGTTCCCCAATCCTCCAGCGCTAGTATAGAACCCGTCTGACATCTTTTTCTCGACATCTCAAGCTTTCAAACAAGCGCCAAGTAGCTTATAGCTTTGGCGACAGAGTAGTGGTTACAGTCCTCCGTGCGGCAAATCTGTGCGGCAAATCTGTGCGCCAGAACTAATGGAATCCAGATAGCTGCAAAGCTCATGATTCAAGCATTAGATCCCAATGGGTTCTACGGGGGAGCGAAACGAGTTGAGCAGAATGGCTCAGATTTTTTCAGCTATCCTCCAAAGCCTGCTCAAGACAGGGTTACTTAAGAGGAGTCGTTTATGCTAGAGGAAGAAGCTCAAGGAAACTGTTATGCGCTCAGGTTGGCGGGTTGGATTGCTCTTCGGCATTCCTCTATTTGTGGATTTGTCCTGGTTTGTTGTCTTGGCGCTGTTCAGCGTGTCCTGGGGGTTGCAGTGGCAGCAGGACTATCCAAGCTGGGGACTGCTGGCCTACGGCGCGGGCGGCTTGATGGCGCTGTCGCTTTTTGGCTCAGTGCTGCTGCATGAACTGGGGCATAGCCTGGTAGCAAAATCTCAAGGCATTCAGGTCAATTCAATTACGCTATTTTTGTTTGGCGGCATTGCGGCGATCGACGAAGAATCCAAGACCCCTGGCAAAGCATTTCAAGTGGCGATCGCTGGCCCTGCCGTGAGTTTGGGCTTGTTTGGGCTGTTTAGCCTGCTCGCCTTTGTCCTACCAGGTGGCGCGAATCCGCCCTACGTTCTACTGACCAGCCTGGCCAGCCTAAACTTGACTTTAACGCTATTTAATCTGATTCCTGGGTTGCCGTTAGATGGAGGACAAATCCTCAAGGCGGCGGTTTGGAAAGCAACCAACGATCGCTTCAAAGGAATTCACTGGGCGGCCCAAACGGGTAAAATTCTCGGCTGGACGGCAGTGGTACTGGGTGGCTTCTCCCTCATTGGGTTAGGCGCAACATCAGGGCTGTGGATTGCGTTTGTGGGCTGGTTTATGGTGCAGAACGCCACCAACTACGATCGCGTCACCAATTTGCAGGAAGTTCTGCTGAAGATCAGAGCCAGTGAGGCGATGACGCGGGACTTCCGGGTGCTGGATGCCAATATGAGCCTGCGCCAGTTTGCCGATGAGTATTTGTTGAATGGCGATCGAGCCTCGGTCTACTTTGCCGCTTCCGATGGGCGCTATCGAGGGCTAGTGCAGTCCGACAACTTAAGCCAGATTGAGCGCAGTGAGTGGGAAAGCGCAACCCTGCACCAGATTGTGCAGCCCCTGACTCAGACTCCCTCCGTTCCAGAAACCGCTTCTCTGGCCACGGTGATCCAGTGCTTAGAGTCCTTGCGCCGAATTACTGTTCTGTCGCCTGCTGGCGCTGTGGCAGGCGTGATCGATCGCGGCGACGTGATTCGTGCCCTCAGCCAGAAAGCTAATTTCCGCACCACCGACGCATTGATTCAGCAAGTGAAGGAAGCGGGCAGCTATCCAACGGGCTTGAATTTAGGAGCGATCGCCCAGGCTGCTTTAGATTCTGCCCCCCCGACTCCAGAAGCATGATTCACTACTGATCGTGATTTCCCTTGGACGCTGGGCACTCTGAACCTGAAAGCGACTGCGATCGGGGTGCATCATGGGTCAGACGAACGCGATCGTCCTTTGTGGGGCGTATATCTTGGGGCTGCTGCTAGCTGCCTTGCCTTGGGGCGGGTTTGGAGCGCTGGCGTTGGGTGGGGTGTTAGCGCTGGTGGTTCCTCGGTGGCGATCGGCTCCGCGGTTCCCCATCTGGCTAGTCGCCGGGCTTGTGGGACTGCTGGCCACATTGTACTTCCAACTTCGGATACCCCAGCCAGGGCCCAACGACATCAGCCGGCAAATCAGTCCGAATCAGCCGACGATCGCCACGGTGCAGGGCGTTGTCAGCAGTCCGCCGCGCCAGACTCGCAGCCAAAAAGCCCAGTTCTGGCTGGAGGTGCAGCAAAGCAACAATGAACCACGCGGGGGAACACTCTACGCCACCGTACCACTTCTCCAGGCGACAGGACTCCATCCTGGACAAATCGTGAAAGTGAGCGGCACGCTCTACCTGCCCAAGTCAGCGACAAATCCGGGAGGATTTGACTTTCAGTCTTTTCTGGCGCGGGAAGCAAGCTTTGCTGGACTCAGCGGAACTCAGGTGGAAATGCTTCAGTCCCCGAAAAACTGGGACTGGTCACAAGTGCAAGCACGGGTTGCCCGATCGCAAATTCTCTGGCTGGACAGTCCGGTGGGGCCAGTGGTCAGCGCTATGGTGCTGGGCAGCAAGGGCATAGATTTACCCCACGATGTGAAGGATCAGTTTCTAAGGGCTGGGTTAGCCCATGCGTTGGCGGCTTCCGGGTTTCAAACTTCTTTGATTCTGGGCGTTGTCCTGGCTCTGACCCGTCACCT
>DATNQR010000199.1:0-4840 GCA_036703905.1 Thermosynechococcaceae cyanobacterium | reverse complement strand
ATCCGGCTGGGAATTTGAATACGGATGGGACTAGGCGGTAGTGGCTCCACGGGCGGTGGCTGTTGGGCAACGGGAGTAGTGCAGCGTGGGGAAGAGGTTGGGGCGACAGGAGAATTGGGCGATGGGGAAGCAGAGAGCGATCGAATCACTGCATTCCGGGCCGGTTCTGATGTGCCGTACCTGGAATCAGTGGCAGCGGCGCTGATTTGCTCCCCAACCCGCAGATTATCCAAAGTGTGGCTGAAGTTACCTTTGTCGTCAGCTTGAGTGGTGGCGATCGGCTCGTTCAACGGCCCGTAGTTTTCCTGTCCCGTGGCGCGATAGATCTCGATTTGAGCGCCAGGATCAGCCTTGCCGTAGATTTGAACCGGATTAGCCCGGACTGGCGCGGCGGTTTGAGTCCCCAAAGCGATAAACTCCCGTGCAACGAACTGGGGCGCATTCACTCCAGCATTCCCCGTGTCTTGGCGGCGGTTGCCCGTGTCCCGTGGCGGATTTGCACCATCGCCCCGTTGATAAGTAGAGATATCGGCCGCGTTGCGCGTCACCAGATCAATGCTGAGGCCTTCCAGGTTCGAGAAGCGGTTCGACTGAATCTGGTTATTGCGGCTGTCGGGATCGGCTGCGACCACTACACCCGGCCCTACTTGATAGCGAATCTGGTTGCCGGTGACTTGATGATTGCTGCCCATGAGGTGGACGGCCGATCGTCTCAATCTTCTGCCGTTGGCGATGATCTGGTTGCCCTGAATTTGCACTGCACCTTCGGGCTTGAACAGGTAAACTCCACTGCCGTCGTTGGCGCAGATCAAGTTGCCCGTAATCTGCGCCTGATTGACTTTGCCCTCCAGCCGCAGCGCGTCGGGCATTCCGGCCACGCCATTGCCGATTAGCGCGTTCTCTGTCACCCGCAGATTTTCGGCATTGACCGAGGTGATGATGGCGCTGCCGTCGTGGTTGGCGATCCAGTTGCGGCGAATCTGTGCGCCCGTG
The DNA here is from genome assembly GCA_036703905.1 of Thermosynechococcaceae cyanobacterium. GTDB lineage: Bacteria > Cyanobacteriota > Cyanobacteriia > Leptolyngbyales > Leptolyngbyaceae > DATNQR01. The sequence goes on along the minus strand of DATNQR010000199.1, from coordinate 3,847 downwards.
CTGTTGAAGACGTAGACTCCGAAGGCCGATCGTTCTTGAGTGCTGGCTTGTGTCCCCCTCGGCGGAATCCCCAGGAAGTTGTTCTCGATCACCACGTCCTTCGGCGGCAGGTCATCGCGGTAGAAGGGCGAAAAGTTGGCGGGGGTAGGCTGCTTGGAGATATCTGGGGGCGGCAGGCGGTGGCTGATGAAAATATCCGCCGGGGGCGTAGAGGCGGTGGAGCGGTGATTTGAGGTGAACCCGTAGAGGCTGAGGCCCCGAATTGTCACCCCATCTGCCGTCACCGTCAAGCCGCGAAATACTTCTCTGCCCTCAGCCGGAGCGATCGCCACAACCGGACTCGCCAAGGGTAGTTCATTGATGATCGCGTCGGGTTTGTATCCCGGTTGGGTTGTGCCGTCGATCGTGACTCCGGGGCGTTCGATCGCAGGCAGCACCTCGGTTAGACGGATCGTAGCTTGGTCAGCAGGTAGGTTGAACTCAATCCGGGTCGTACCGTCGCTGCTGGACTGCACCAGAGCGCGTTCAGCAGCGCTCATCTGGTCGGGCGCGAGTTTGCCGTTGGTCAGGGTGATCGCTTCCCGCAGAGTTAGCCCGTCATCCGGCGCGATCGTGTCCTGGTTGCTGGTGACGGTGACTTTCAATCCGGGAGCAGATTGGGCGATCCCAGGCAGAGCGAGGTAGCCACTGGCGATCGTCAGCAGCAGCATTGTCTGAGGCTGGGTCATGGCTGTACTCTCCACCAGGAAGTTTCAGGGGCGATCGCTTTATCGTTAGGCGGCGCAGTACTGGTCGGAGTGGTAGCCACGGGCTGCACTACCGATTCCTGCTGCTGCGGAGGCGCGACTTTTTGTAGACCAAAGCCGCTAAACAATTCGTTCAGCTTGATTTGCAGCCCCACATAGAAGCCGCCCTTGTGCCGGTCGCCAAAATCGCGATCGTTGACGTTGCCGTAGCTGTAGCCTCCAGCGACTCTCAGATTGGGAGTCAGGTAGTAACCCACTTCTGTCACCAGTCCCAGTTCGTTGTAGTCCGTGCCCGTCTGCCCAATCCATCGCGCTTCTGTACTCAGATCCCAGCGATAGCCGAGGCGGTAAGTGGCTCTGGCTTGCCCCAAGCCGATGAAGTTCGATCCCACTAGATCCTTAGCCAGGAAGGTTTTGCTGTCCCGCATAGCAAACTTGCCGTAGAACTCCCAGCGCCAGTTAGGGGCATAGATCGCCTCCAGAGCAAACAAATGGGCCGTGGAACCTGTGCCAGTACCCACCAGAATGGTGTCGGGTGTTGTGGCAGGATTTTGGCGAAATTCGTAGCGCAGCAGGGCATTGAATTTGTCGTCGATGGGATTGCGGTAAGCCAGACCCAGCTTGATGTTGACCGTATCCGCCAGCCCAGAATTCTCCAGTAGCTGATTGGCAAAATTTGCCTGCTGGTAGCGCCCCAGAATGGTTAGCGAGGAAGACAACTTGCCCGCCGCCGCCGCCGAGATCACCATGTTGCTGCCTGCATCCGAGTCGCGGTACTCAAACCGTCCACTGGCTTTGAAGTCGGGGTTGTCGGTGTATTCCAGCCCCACGCTGTAGCTGTCGCCTTTGGCTACGCCTAGGGAGGCGGCACTTTGGCCCGGTGCTGTAGGCTGGCGATACTGCTGCCCTGTGCCTGTGTAGGTGAAGATGTCGCCGTAGATGCGCTCGTAGCCCAGATTCAGCCGCAGACCTGGAGCCAGTTTAATGCGGTGGTTTAAGCCGATCGCTCCCTGGGTCGTCAAGCCGTTCGCGCCGTTCAGGATTGAGTAGCGGCTCGTGATGGAAGTGTCCTCAGACAAGTGCTGGTCACCCAGCACGTCCAGACTGGTGATGGAGTTGCTGTTGATGCCGCTCCGAGTGCCGTTGATGAACTGCTGCCCCAAACGGAAGGTCAGCCCCGGTGCAGCCGCCCAATCCAGCGCCAGAGTCGTGCGGTTGGGGTAGAGAGGATCGGTGTTGCCCAGGTTTTGCTCATGTTGGGCCCGCAAAATCAGCGCTTCAGAAAGCGGTACATCAGCGCGGGTGACGATCTGGCTGCTGTCCTCGTTCAGGCGGCGGGGGGCGACGTTGTCTTCTCGGCCACGATTTAGCCAGTCCACACTGAGACTGACAATTCCAAGCTTTTGCTGCACTCCCGCCCGAACGGTTGTAATTCGGTTGTCTACGCGGCTACCGGGAATCGGCTCCGGGGTGGGCCGGAACTGATCCAACAGTCCGAAGGTGGTCACGGAGGTTAAACCACGCACCGCCGAGGCAATGCCAACGTTGCGCTCTGAATCGTACTGGAAGTTCAGCCGCGTAGTCGGACTGAGGTTGGCACTCAGTTCCGCGCCGTAGCGGGTCTGACCGGGCGCAAAGCTGAAGGTAGCGTTGTTGGCGAAGTTGGTGTCGGTCGATCGGTAATATGCCCGTGCAAACAGACCCTTAAAGGGTTCGCCATTGGCCTCAAACCGATAGGCGCTGCCTCGGATGTTCCCTCGAAAAATTGAGTCGTTGGTAGAGTTGGCGTACTCTGCGATCAGCCGTCCACCCTTGCCCAAGGGAACCAACAGATCTGCGCCGTAGAGTTGGAAATCCCGATCGCCTTCGTCCTGCTTTAAGTAGCTGCCGCCCAGCCAGCTTTCCTGCCCTGGCTGGCGAGAGAAGTTGTACTGCAACCGTCCGGCGAAGAGTTTGGCATCGCCAGTCCCTTCGTACTGGTAAGTGACGACAACCTGCCGCCGCAGCGTGCGCCCAAACAGATCGAATTCGATCTGCTGGACGGGACGACGGAAGATCAAACTGCCGCGATCGTAGTCAATTTCGTAGTCGGGGCCGCGGCTGAGTTGCTTGCGCTCCACCACCCAACCGGGACGGCTGAGTTCCTCAGTTTCCAGGTACACCACTTCGCTGCCGCCAATCACTAACCGCCGTGACAGAAAGTAGTAGCCGCTTGTACCGTTGGGGGCGATCGCGTCTCGCTGGAAGCCCTCTAGATTGTTGCCATAGATGCCCGTGACTTGCAGGTTGCCAAAGTTGAAGTTCAGCTTGGCTCCGTGCAGTTGCCGCGCTGTCGCTGTGAACAACTGGGACGCAGTGGCAAACTCCGAAGTGCTGTAGTCGCCCCACATGGCAAAGTCGGAACCGGCGTTGGGCACGGGAGAAGTGCGCTCAATGCGGAAGTAGACGCTATCGATCGATGGGGCAAGGTAATCTGTGGTCGAGCTATCGCCGTAGACTGGATAGGCCTGATCGCAAAACTGCGGATCGCGGAACAGGCGAGTGGTTCCGTCACAAATCTGGTTCAGCGGCCGCTGGGTGTTCAGTGCTCCCGTCACCAGCCAGTCGCCTACCCGTCCCGTGGCAAACACCGCCGCTCCAAAATCAAACCGCAGATCTTGATCAATCTTGTCCGGGTTAAGAAAGTCTCGGAAGCTGCCGTAAAAATCGTTGCCGCCACCCCCCAAGCGCAGGTTGACCGTCCCGGAAACGATCGGCGCTCTCAGATTAGTGATGAACTCGATCTGCGTGTAGGCCTCCAGGGATTGGCGCAGAAGAATAGGTTCCGGTGAAAGGGGAGAAGAAGACGGAAGGGATTCATTCAGGAGCGATCGCCCGTTGTTATCGGTTTGAGTCGGGAGCAAGGGGCGATTGCTGGTGTCGGGCTTGAGCGGATTGCTTTTTCCTGGCTCGATCGCTGCCCGGATTCGCACTTTCTGAGCTGCCAGGGCGGACTGCACCTGAGCCGTGAACCGTCCAGACTGGGCCAGTGCCTGGAAGCCCGGACGATCGCTGTCCTGGTCGGCCCCGACAAATTTTCCGGCGCTGGTGGTCAGGGTGAC
>DATNQR010000198.1:0-4471 GCA_036703905.1 Thermosynechococcaceae cyanobacterium | reverse complement strand
AGCACCTTCGACGGTGGGCCAAACGCAGTGTAGACACAATATCCAGTCAGAGCGACCAGAGTAGCAGCGATCGAAATGTTAAGAGCTATTGCGGGTTCCATAAGTACGATAAATTATGAGTTCTACCTGATAATATATTACGAAGCATAACAATTTCTGTCGAGATTCTCATAGGTGACTCATGGCACAGCGGACTCGGTTAGGCGATATTCTCCGCCCTCTCAACTCGGAATACGGTAAAGTTGTTCCCGGCTGGGGCACAACTCCAGTAATGGGCGTTTTCATGCTGCTATTTCTTGTCTTTTTGCTGATCATCCTGCAAATCTACAACTCCTCGCTGCTGCTCAACGACGTAAGCGTATCCTGGTAAACCCCAGACGCAGTGCTCTTGGGCTGTGAACGAGAATTAGTCCCGGCCTGTCCGGGACTTTTTGCTGTGAAGTTCTATGCTGTGAAGTCCTATACTGAAAGACGATCGCTGGGTTCACTTGACCTCAGTTTTTTGCCCTAGCTTTGTACGAGGTAGAAGCATGAACATCTTTGGAATTGGGCTGCCGGAAATGGCAGTGATTATGGTTTTGGCGCTGCTGGTGTTTGGCCCCAAAAAGCTCCCAGAAATTGGGCGCAGCCTGGGAAAAACTATTCGCAGCTTCCAGAACGCCACCAAAGACTTTGAGGAAGAATTTAAGCGCGAGGCAGATCAACTGGAGCAACCTGCCAAAGCTCCAATGGAAGCAATTCTGGAGCCATCACCTGTCCTGTCCCCGGCAGAAGTGCCAAAGCCTGTCGCAGAAGTGCCAGAAGCTGTTGAACCCGCCACTGTTCGGGATTCGGGTGGACCCGCTATTGAGGAAGCAAAGGTTTCGAGTTGATCCATGACCGATATAGCCACTCCAGCGATCGTCACGCCTCAACTCATTGTGGGCTTGGGCAATCCGGGCGCAAAGTACGATCGCACCCGTCACAACATTGGGTTTGATGTCGTAGAGGCTTTGGCCCGCGCCTGGAAAATTGGTTTATCTGAAAACCGCAAGTTTCAAGGTTTGTTCGGAGAGGGCTTGGCTGTTGGAAGTACTAAGATGCGTCTGCTGAAGCCCCAGACCTACATGAACAATTCTGGACAGTCGATCCGAGCCGTCACCGACTGGTACAAAATTCCGCCAGAATCAGTGCTAATTGTCTACGACGACATGGACTTGCCCGTCGGTAGGCTACGAATGCGGCTCTCCGGCTCCGCAGGCGGCCACAACGGCATGAAATCCACGATCGCGCACCTAGGAACCCAAACTTTCCCTCGCCTGCGGCTTGGCATCGGTAGCGCTAAAGACAGGGAAGACGAGCGAGACACCATATCTCACGTCTTAGGTCATTTCTCCCAGAAAGAATCGGCCATCATTACCGAAGTACTTCAGCTTGCCGTCTCTGCGGTGGAGTACAGCCTGAAGCAAGGAGTCGAGAAAGCCATGAGCCTCTACAACAACCGCACCGTAGCAGCGCTGGAAAAATAAGTTTGACTACCTTGGTTCGAGGAGCCAGAAGTTTGAGTAGCCAGAGGTTTGGGCAGCTAGTTCAGAACTTGCTCCGCTATCAACAGGTCTTTGGTCAAGGCTAAAGCGATAGGATGACTAGGCAATACTCTTTCGATCGATGCCATGACCACCCCACCCCACAACTTTCAGGAGCGCCTAAACCTCTCGCGCCTGGCCATTCAGTTCCCCTGGATCACGCTAGGGTTCTGGATTGCGGTGTCGGTGGCGGGTTTGCTGGCGTTTAGTTCCCTTAAGTATGCGCTGTTTCCAGACATCACCTTTCCAGTGGTGCTGGTGAATGCTACTGTTCCCCTGACCAACGCCCTCGATACCGAAGCTCAACTTACTACTCCCTTAGAGAAGGGGCTGGAGGCGCTAAACAGCCAGGGATTGAAGGGGTTAGGGTCAACAACCTATCCTGGCCGCTCGATCGTCAACCTCTCGTTTGCAGTGGGGACGAATCTAGAGAAATCGAGTCAATTGGTGGAAACAACTCTGAAGCAGTTGACGCTGCCGCAGGGCGCAAGCTATGAAGTGAGACCGGTTAATCTCAACGAATCGGCGGTGATAAGCTACGCGCTCGACAGTCCCAATCAAACATTAGTCCAACTGACGCAGGTGGCTCAGGAGCAAATTCTGCCCACGATCGCTCAAGTTCCCGGAGTGCGGAAAGTGACGCTGGTGGGCACTCCTGCTGAGGCAAAGGTAGCTAAACTGCCATCCAAAGTGCAGGGCGTTGAAGAAGTGGTACTGGCTCCAGGAAGCTCGGCAGTGCGGTTTGCACAACAGGATGTGCTGGCAGTGGAAGTGGTGAAGCGGGGCGATGCCAACACGCTGGAAGTGGTGCGGAAAGTAGACGAAGCCGTGCAGCGCCTTCAAAACACACCCAGCCAGAGCAACCCAGCCAGCAACCCAGTAGCAAATGTGCGGCTGCGGCAGGCCTCCACCCAGGCGGATTACATCAACGAAGCAACCCACGCCACGATCGATGCGCTGGGCTTAGCTATCGTCCTGTCTGTAGTGGTGATTTTCCCCTTTCTGTGGGACTGGAAAGCAACGGTGATCTCGGCCCTGGCTATTCCCACCTCGCTACTGGGCACAGCGATCGTCATGGCGCTGCTGGGGCTGAACCTGGAAACGATCACGCTGCTGGCTCTGGCTTTGGTGATTGGGATCATTGTGGACGACGCGATCGTGGATGTGGAGAACATTTCTCGCCATCTGGAAGCGGGGGAGCCACCCAAGCAAGCCGCGATCGCCGCCACCGACGAGATCGGCTTGACGGTCAGCGCTGCCACTCTAACGATCGCGGCTGTCTTCCTGCCCGTGGCCTTCATGGGCGGAGTCATCGGGCAGTTCTTCAAACCCTTCGGCATCACTGTCTCGGCCTCAGTGCTGATCTCGCTGCTGGTGGCGCGAACCCTCTCGCCCATGCTGGCGGCCTACTGGCTGCGATCGCGCGGCCGCAAAGAAAGCCTAGAGGAGCAATCCCATCACAGACTCTACACGCCGCTCTTGGCTTGGGCATTGCGGCATCGGTGGATAGTGCTGGCGATCGCGCTGCTAACCTTTGCGGTAGGAATGGCGCTGATTCCCATCGTGCCTAAAGGCTTTATTCCCAAGCTCGATCGGGGCGAATTCAACCTTACCTACACGGCTCCTCAGCCCAAGCTGCCCTCGCTCGCGGCCCTGCCGCCGGGAATTGACCCAGCTAACTTGCCCCCGGGAATTGATCCAGCGCAGCTTGCCGCAGCTCAGGCAGTCAATCCCCTCACGGCCTCCCTTGACGCTGCAAAGCAACTCGAAATAGCCGTGCTGAAGCATCCTCAAGTTGCCTCAGTCTTTACTACAGTGGGAACGCGGCCGGGGCAACCGAATCGGGGTACGCTCTACGTGCGCTTAAAGCCCGATCGCACTCTGCACACCGCCGAGGTGCAGGATCAGCTACGGCAACAGTTGCCCTCGATCGCCGGAGTCAGCACCAGCGTTGAGGATATCCAGTTCATTGACACGGGCGGCGAGAAGCCGCTTCAGGTCGCGTTTTACGGTTCAGATTTGGCAGGCTTAGATCGCACTGCTCAACTGGTGAAGCAGCGTGTGGAAAAACTGCCGGGATTTTCTGACGTGACGACTACGACGGAAGCGAACAAAGGCGGCATTTTGGAAATCCGCCGTAAAAATGGAAAGCGCGTGGCTTTTGTTAGCGCCAACCTGGGTCAGGGTTTGGCGCTGGGAGATGCCACCGATCAGGTGGTTGCGATCGCGAAGGAAGTGAAGCCTGCCGATGTTTCCCTAGACTTGGGCGGTGACTCGGCCCGCGTGGGAGAAGTGTTCAGCAGCTTTGGCGGTACGCTGTCCCTGTCGGCGCTGTGCGTTGTCGCGGTGCTGGTGCTGCTGTTTCGCAATTGGCTCGATCCATTAGTGATTGCCCTGTCGCTGCCCTTGTCGATCGTTGGAGCGGTGGTGGCTTCTTTGCTGACTCGACGCGATTTCGGCATCATTTCCGTCATCGGCATCATCTTTCTGCTGGGGCTAACTAACAAAAACGCGATCCTGCTAGTGGACTATACCAACCAGCTACGTCGCGCTGGAAACGATCGCACCTCCGCCTTACTGAAGGCGGGTTCTGTTCGACTGCGCCCGATTCTCATGACTACTGCCGCCACGATTCTAGGTATGATGCCGATCGCTTTGGGATTGGGAGCCGGGGCGGAGCTGCGTGCGCCGATGGCGATCGCCATCATCGGCGGTTTGATCACTTCCACGCTGCTAAGCCTGCTGGTCGTTCCCGCGATCTATGCTCTGCTGGACGATCTACGCCAACGGCTGCGGGGCGATAAGCATCGTGCTAAGGCAGGGTGATCTGTAGGTGTAGCTATTGCCATCGTCAGTAGCTTGTTGTCTAGATTCTGTTGACTTTCAAATCAAGATGAAGGTGATCA
>DATNQR010000197.1:0-21647 GCA_036703905.1 Thermosynechococcaceae cyanobacterium | reverse complement strand
CTCTAAAGTACTCGAGTTCTGGTTGAACCAATGGAAACACTAGAGTTTATTATTTATCCAGACGGTCGGGTGCAAGAGAAGGTGACAGGTATTGTCGGCGCTTCCTGTGCTGAGGTGACAGCCGCGATCGAAGCCCAGCTGGGTCAAGTGGTCAGCCAGGAAACGACCTCGGAGTATTTCTCTCAAGAAGTGAACCAGTCTGCTGTAGCGACTGCCCATGCAACCTTTAGCGAGTGGTAGTTCGCTAAGGTCATTCAGTAAAAGTTTGTTCAGTCCAGTTTCCTCACCTCTATCAAAAATCACCATGTCACACTTCAGCCAAATTAAAACTCAGATTCGCAATCTTTCCTCTCTCAAAGAAGCTTTGACTGATCTAGGTCTGGACTGGAAAGAAGGCCCCCGCGAGGTGCGAGGCTACCAGGGGCAAACTCGCTCGGCTGAAGTGGCGATCGAGCAGACGAACGGCTATGACGTTGGGTTTAGCTGGAATGGGCAGGAATATGAATTGGTCGCTGACCTCCAGTTCTGGAAGCAAAACTGGTCGGTCGATCGCTTCCTCAGCCACGTCACCCAGCGCTATGCCTACCACACCATCTTGCAGGAAACCGCTCAGAAGGGCTTCCAAGTGACAGAGCAGCAGAAGAATCAGGATGGCTCGATTCGGTTGGTGCTGCAACGCTGGAGTGCGTAATGCAGGATGACTTTGCACCAGAATCTTCTCCCTCTGAGCGATTAGTTTCAGAGCAATTGGCTTCTGAGCCATCTGGTTTAGAGCCAGAACTTGGGGGTTTGCTGCGCCATGAGGCTGAGCGATCGGGTCTGGAGCCTGAGTTGGGCGGAGTTCTACGGCAGCAAGGAGTCTACGTTGATGAGATTACCTGCATCGGCTGTAAGCACTGCGCCCACGTTGCCCGCAACACGTTTTACATCGAACCGGACTACGGACGATCGCGCGTGGTTCGGCAGGATGGCGACCCGGAGGATTTAATCCAGGAAGCGATCGACACTTGCCCAGTCGATTGTATTCACTGGCTTAAGTATGATGAACTGAAGCGCCTAGAGGACGATAGACGCTACCAAGTGATTCCTGTAGCAGGATTCCCGATCGATCATGCTGTGATTGCCACCAATCAGCGGCGGCAAAAGATGAAGTCAAAGCAGAAGGGGCAGTAGGCACAAACTGAGCCGCAAGTTTGGGGAATTCGCTCGCCTGAGAGCATCCATCAGACCGATCACGACCTCTGCCTCGTCGAATCTGTTGGCTTGAAAATCAGCGATCGCTCCTTTGTCCTGCCTATCGTCTTTCCTTCTCACTACCCTACTGCTTCCTCCTAATCTCACTCCCTAGATAACTTACTAGAGTTGGGAGGAGTTGCGATCGTGCTCCTGGACTGCTGGAGATCTTAGGCGATCGTTCTGGTTGGCAAAACTAGCCTGACCGGACTGGTTGGGCTAATCGCCCACGCGAAGCAAAGCTGTTGTCCTGTTTGCTGGAACTGAACATGAAGGCTCGTGGCAAAGGACGGAGTGTTCAAGGAGCAAGTCTGGTAAGCTACAAGCCACAGTTCTCCTTCATTCAAGTCAATTCATGCTTGAGCAATCGGCAACTTGGGCGCTGTTGTTTTTCTTAGGAATCTTTACGGGAGCGGTGGCTGGCATATTGGGCATTGGCGGTGGATTGCTTATGGTTCCTGCCTTGAGCGTGCTGAACGTGCCTCTGGTGCAGGCCACCGCAACGAGCTTAGTAGGAGTGTTTCTGAGTGCGGTGTCTGGCAGTGTGCAGAATTGGCGCAAACGGGCCCTAAACCTGAAAGCTGCCGCAGGGTTAGCGGCGTTTGGGCTGGTCACAGCCCAGATAGGGGCGTGGACGGGCGATCGCATTTCCGAATCCTGGCTGGCCTTTAGCTTTGCCGCTTTGATGCTGCTGACGGCCTACTTCATGAACCTGAAGCAAAGGCTTAAGGAGCAGTCTTCCGCGATCGATCTAAAAGCCGCTGGGGAGGTTCCCGCCTCCTACAGCTTGTTCCCTGTAGCTCAAATCGGCTTACTGGCGGGGTTTCTTTCGGGCTTGTTTGGTGTGGGAGGCGGGGCAGTTATGGTTCCGCTTCAGGTGCTGCGCCTGGGTGAACCGATTAAATCTGCCGTGCGAACGAGTTTGGGAGCGATCGTCCCGATCGCGGCTTCCGGCTTGCTGCAACACACCTGGAACCAAAACGTTCTATGGATTCCGGGGATCAGCTTGGGCTTGGGCGGCATTCTGGGGGCCCAACTCGGGACGCGCCTACTGCCGCGCCTGCCGGACAGGTTGGTGAATCAGCTGTTTACGTTGCTGCTGGTGCTGCTGATGATTTATATGGTTTGGAAGGGCGTTCGCGCTTGGAAGTAGAACTCAGTTCAGTTCGCTACGATGCGCTGCTGAAATTCTCGCTCGGTCATCAGGTCTTGGGTGCTTTCAACCCGATCGAGGAACACTAACCCATCTAGATGATCAAGTTCGTGCTGAAAGATCCGGGCAACAAAATCACTTAGTTCTTGCTGCTGAACTTTGCCCGTGCGATCGATGTATTCCACTGCGATCGCGGAACGTCTCGGCACGAATCCCCGCAGTCCTGGCACACTCAAGCAGCCCTCCCACCCCTTCACGCTGTCATCGGCATGGCTCAGAATCCGAGGATTCAGCATGGCGGTGGGTTCCATTACAGGAGCATTGGGGTAACGCAGATTAGGGCGCGAAGCCACGATAAAGAGGCGATCGCTTTGACCCACCTGAGGCGCTGCGATGCCGACCCCATTCGCTTTCTGCACTGTTAGTAGCAGATTGTCGATCAGGGTTTGAACTTGATCGCTGCCCGTATCGGCGATCGGCTGGGCTACCTCTCGCAGCACCGGATCACCCAACTCAACCACGTTCAATCGGTCAGCCATTACCTTTCTGAAGCTCCGCTATGAATTCCAGGTCTAACCAGATTCTAGAAGTAGTGATGATCCACCGCTCAGCTAGATCCCTGGCTCTTTGAAAAGCCAGGGATCTGGCTCTTACTCATCGGGCGATTGAGCAGTTTTGGAGGGGAATGCGCCAGGACGAACTGGAACGTTGAGCGTCTGACCACCGCGCCTCACTTCAACTTGCAGCGTTGCCCCGATCGAACTGTTCTCGACGGCTTGCTGTACCTGTTCAGAGGTTGTGACGGCTTGACTATTGACCTTCAGAATTACGTCACCGGGCTTGAGTCCTGCTGTAGCTGCTGGAGAGCCATTCATCACAGCAAACACCAACACACCACGATCGTCCTGAATTTTGAATCTACTTTCCGGGTCTTCATTGGCACGCTTCCGCAGTTCGGGAGTCAGGTTAGCCATCCGGATTCCCAGATAGGGATGATCGACTTTGCCTTTGGCAACTAGTTGATCAGCAATACGCTGGGCCGTGTTGATGGGAATGGCAAACCCTAAACCCTGACCGTCTGCCCGAATTGCAGTATTCATGCCAATTACTTCGCCGCGCTGGTTCAGCAAGGGTCCACCAGAGTTGCCGGGGTTAATCGCTGCGTCGGTCTGAATGAAGCCTACTCGCTTGTCTGGCGCACCAATTTGGGCGCTGCTGCGACCCGTAGCGCTGACGATGCCCACCGTAACGGTGTTGTCCAATCCGAGGGGATTGCCGATCGCGATCGCCCATTCACCCGCCCGCAACTGGTCTGAGTTGCCCAGGGAAACCGCAGGCAAGCCGTTGCTCTCCACTTTGATCACGGCCACATCTGTCACCGTATCCACTCCCAGCACCTTGCCCTGAAGCTCCCGCCCGTCCTTCATTGTCACGGTTACAGTGTCTGCACCAGAGACAACGTGGGCATTGGTTAGGATCAGCCCGTCTGATTTGATGATGAAACCGGAACCTGTGCCGCGTTCCACACGAGAAGGCGAGTTGGGTGCATCTCCAAAAAACTGACGAAAGAAAGGATCGTTGAGAGCTGCCGGAACGCGGCTTTTCACCGTGCGGGATGAATTGATTCGCACCACCGCCGGGCCCGTGCGATCGACCGCATTCACCACAAAGTTGGGATCGCCAGAAGAAAGAATGGCACTGCTGGGGCGCGCTTGAGCCACCTGGTTTTCAGGGACTGAAACCTGGGCGAGAACTGACTGAGGAGCAGCACTAGATGGCAGCCAGCGATCGCCCGCCAGGGCTGCTCCCGCGCCCAGCAGAGGCAACAGTAAGTAAACAGCAGGCTGGCTCCAGCGAGCTTTGCGAGGAGTAACTTGTTTTGGCGTGTTCATCGTTGGTTTTGAGGTGATGTGTCAAGGTGAATTGAGTGAACCGAAGCGCTACAGGCTCGATTCAGGGAAGGCGATCTCAACTGAGGAGTAGAATGTTATTTTTCCAATTTAAAGAAAATGTATGACGTTGTGGTAGCGCACTCGTCACAACCCAATGAAGTTTCTAGGTTGTGTTGATATTCTGGGTTGAAGTGGGGGTGCAGAGGGCGTTCCACTCGGTTAGGGCGAAACCCTGAAACTCCCTTATCACTACATCTTGCTCTAAAACTCAACAGAATCTAGTAAAGGAGTGAACTATGAGCTACACCTCACCCCTCACACTTCTTAAAATCACTTCTTAAAGTATAGAAAATGAAAAGCCCAGTGTCGCTACTGGGCTTCCCAAACTGGAGGTGAGGTTGAAGTGTTTACTTGACCGCTGACAGGGTTCGACGCTTGGCGATCATGCGATACGCCTCAATGATGTCGTTCACTTCCCAAGCGCTGAAGTTATCCAAGCCAATACCGCACTCATAGCCTGCATTCACCTCTCGTGCATCTTCCTTCATCCGCTTCAGCGAGTCTAGGCTACCCTCGTGGAGCATCTCGCCGTTACGCCGTACCCGAATCTTGCAGTTTCGGATGATCTTGCCCGACAGAACATAACATCCCGCAACGGCTCCACGACCCACAGGGAAGACGGCCCGGACTTCCACCTGACCCAGTGCTTCTTCCACCAGCTCCGGCTCCAGCAGACCTTCCATTGCCGCCTGAATATCGTCCAGCAGCTTGTAGATGATGTTGTATTCCCGCACGTCCACGCCTTCGCGATCGGCGGCTTGCCGTGCTCCAGTCGCCAGGGTGGTGTTGAAGCCGATAATGACGGCATCACTAGCAGCAGCTAGGTCAACATCCGTCTCGCTGATTTCCCCTGGAGCCGCGTAGAGAACCCGCACTTGCACTTCGTTCTGCGGCAGTTGCTTCAGCGATCCCAGGATCGCCTCCACTGAGCCTTGAACATCCGCCTTCAGCACCAGGTTGAGTTCCTTCAGGTCACCTTCTTGGGCCCGAGCCGAGATGGTGTTCAGGCTAACCCGTCGAGACGACATGGCCTGCAACAGACGAGACTGACGCTGTTCGTCGCTGCGATCGGAAGCAACCGCCCGCGCCTCTTTCTCATCAGCGAAGACATCAAACTCATCTCCAGCTGCTGGAACATCGTTCAAGCCCAGCACTTCCACGGCAAACGAGGGAGAGGCAATTTTGACCCGTGCGCCTCGATCGTCCACCATCGCTCGGACTTTGCCCAGAACAGAGCCAGCCACGAGGGTATCGCCGACGTGCAGCGTCCCGTTTTGGATCAGCAGTGTCGCAACGGGGCCCTTCGCCTTGTCCAAGTGCGCTTCGATCACGGTTCCCTTTGCTGCTCGATCTGGGTTGGCGTTGAGGTCTTCCACCTCAGACACCAACAAGATCATTTCCAGCAAAGTATCCAGGTTCTCACCATTGATGGCGCTGACAGGAACCATAATGGTTTCGCCGCCCCACTCTTCGGGAACTAGGCTGTACTCAGTGAGTTCCTGCTTGACTCGATCGGGCTGAGCGCCTTCTTTGTCGATTTTGTTGATAGCAACCACGATTGGCACTTCAGCGGCCTGAGCGTGGCGAATGGCCTCGATCGTCTGGGGCTGCACACCGTCATCAGCAGCGACAACCAGAACGGCGATGTCCGTCACCCGTGCGCCCCGTGCTCGCATTGCCGTGAACGCCTCGTGCCCTGGAGTGTCCAGAAACACAACTTGCTCCATCTCTCCGTTGTGCTCCACGTCCACGTGGTAGGCACCAATGTGTTGAGTGATGCCGCCGGCCTCGCCTTGAGCCACTTTGGTCTTGCGGATCGAGTCGAGCAGTGTAGTCTTACCGTGGTCAACGTGGCCCATGATGGTAACGACGGGTGGCCGGCGCTGGAGACTCTCCAGATCTTCCACATCCAGCATCTCCGTCACCTTACGGGCGGCCGCCACCTTCTCGCCTGCTTCCACCTCAACACCGAGTTCCACAGCGACCGTTGTGGCTGTGACGATATCGAGGGTCTGGGTCACGGTGGCCGCAATACCCTTCATGAACAAGGCACGAATAATGTCGGTTTCGGGTAGGAGCAGCAACAAGGAAAGCTCTTGCACCGTTAGGCCACGAGTAAGAGTAATCTTTTCGGGCTTTTCGGGCTTTGCCTCTTCCCGACGATCGCGGCGATCGCGGAAGCTGGAAGACTTTCTTGCCCTCGGAGCCGCCACCATCACCGGAGTCCGCACCTGAGCTTGTCGTGTTGACTTCGGCTTGGCCGGCCGCATCAGCGACAGACTCACTTGTACAGGCGAGTTCGCATCATCCTCAGAACCATCCAGATCAATGTCGTCCTCGTCCTCAACATCAGTCTGAGTGCGACGCTTGGTTTTGGCAGACTTGATGGATGCAGCCTTTTCAGAGGACTCTTGAACGTCTTCCTCTTCTTCTCTCCAGCCTTTCTTTTTCGTGCGGGCCCCGGCCAGAGTTGGCTTGGCTACCGTGCTTTCCGGGACTTCTCCCCGTGTGGGTCGGTTAAGGTCAGGAACAGGTTGGCGGGGGCGATCCTTCAGAATCGTCACCTCTCCTGCGGGTGCGCCTGCCCTAGCAGCCGTGTCTTCCTCTGGGCGAACTGGGCGAGGACGACGTAGCTCGACAATTGTCTGAGGTCTGGCGGGACGGGGTGCAGTGGGACTTGTTGCCAAGCGAGCAGCACTGGGGGCGGCGGGGCGCTCTACCCGTTCCCGCGTAGGAGCAGCTTCAGGGGCAGATTGACCAGAGCCAGCGCGCTTTAGGACAGGGCGATTGGCTGAGGGCATAACTTTAGCAGTGTGAGCCGCGATCGTCTGCCGAGCAGGAGGCTCCACCAGTTCTGGCTGCTCTACTTCTACGCTAGGGGGCGCAGCTTCCACCACACTAGGACGCACGGCCGACGGCGCGGGCGGTTTCGGTTGAGTCGGCTCTGACTTAGCTTGCTCTAAATGAGTTTGCTCTGGATGAGTTGGCTCTGACTCGGCTTGCTCTAAGTGAGCTTGCTCCAAATGAGTCTCTGCATCGGCAGCGATCGGTGCGGTCTCTATAACCGAGGGAGCGATCGGCTCAGGAGAGCTAAATTGGGGACGAGTGGGAGGTGCTGCTGGCTTTGCGGGGGGGCTGGGCGGCGTGGCTGTCGGAACATCAGCAGTGGGAGGCTCAGAACTGGCTGGGCGAGTAATCGGCTTCCGAATCTCCAGAATTTGCTGCTTCTTCTGAACAGGCGGGGCGGGTGTCTTTGTACGCGACTCCATAGACTGAGGGCTAGACCCTTGGCGAGGTTGGGCAGGTTTAAACGCTGGACGATGGGCGGCTTGCTTTTCGGCTTCCGTCCGAATTTGTTCAGCCTCTGAGTCCGTGATCGTACTGCTGTGGCTTTTGACTGAGATGTTCAACTGCTCGCAAACTGCTAATAAATCCTTGTTGTCCAAATTCAATTCCCGTGATAGCTCGTAGATTCTGACTTTGCCACTATTCATCCAATTCCCTCTCTAACCTCGTCCAGTCGTTACGTTACATAGAATTACCTGCCGCTTCCAAGATGGTATGGATTGGATCTCACCTCAAAGATTCGGATCAAGGTTGGGACTGATCTGAGAGCAGGAGTCAATCAATTTATCCCGTCTCCTCCAGATCGAACCCAACTGTAGATAAGCTGTTGAAACTGCCAGCAGCCCCTTCTATCATTTTGCACACTTTTTGAATCCTGGGGTGACTTTTCGCCGCCATCTGGGGTCAAAAAGCTTTCGATCGCACCCTGGATTATTCTCGCACTAACTCAGGATGATTCAGCTTGAGTCCAACGGTGGGGTTTGGATTAGGGAGGAGGCAACCCTGATGCCGACTCGAATTCCTCCCCCTCCAAGCGTTGCCACAGTGATCGATAGATTCCCTCTGGAATTGGGGCTTTGAGTGATCGCCCCAGACGGTTTTTCTTCTGGGCAATTTGAAGACAACTGGCTTGGGGGCAGAGGTAAGTCGATCGTCCCATTCCTTCATCCAGAGTAACAATTTGGGAAGGATGTGGCCGCACTACTCGCCAGAACTCAGATTTAGGAGCTACTCGACGGCAACTGACACAGCGACGATCGTTGGGAGACATACGTTGGGAGACACAGTGCTAGAAAGAAGACAGTCCTAGAAAGGTAGTGCTAGGAGGGCCGCTCTAGGGCTGCTTCGGATTCAGTTCCAGAGCCGTCGAGGGTTGCGCCAGATTCCACTTCATCGGTTTCAGCCGCCTGGTTTACTTCTAGCTCTTCATCCGACTCCTCATCGTAGTAGTCCACTTCGTCCTCCCTCTGCTGCCGGAACTCCATCAGATCAGCGATTTTCTGGTTCTCGGCGGCGTAGTCATACTTAGCAGAATCTTTGATGTCAATTTTCCAACCTGTCAGACGGGCCGCTAAGCGAACGTTTTGTCCTTCTTTACCGATCGCCAAACTCAGTTGATCCTCTGCTACTAGAACATGGGTTTGCCGACCCTCGGGATCAATTAGCCGTACCTCATCTACGCGGGCGGGGCTAAGGGCATTGGCAATGTAGGTAGACGGATCCGGCGACCAGCGAATCACGTCAATTTTCTCGCCGCGTAGCTCGTTCACCACCACTTGAATCCGCGATCCCCGCGCTCCAATGCAGGCTCCTACCGGGTCGACATCTCGCTCTACGGTGTCCACGGCGATTTTGGTTCGAGGGCCGACATGGCGAGACGGAGGATTAGCCTCCCTGGCCACCGCCACAATGCGGACAATCTCATCCTCAATTTCGGGCACTTCGATCGCAAACAGATCCACGACCAAGCCAGCATCGGCTCTGGACACGAGCAGTTGTGGCCCGCGATAGGAGCCTTCCACTACTCGCTTCAGGTAAACCCGAAAGGTAGCGTTGGCGCGGTAGTTATCGTTGGGCAACTGGTCTTTCTTCAGCAGTTCTGCCTCCACCTCAGGCTGGCCAAAGCCACTGCTGACGGACATAATCACTGACTGGCGCTCAAACCGCAGCACCCGCGCTTGCAGCACCGTTCCTTCTAGATCCTGGAATTCCTCCTGAACCAACTTGCGCTGCTGATCCCGCAGTTTCTGAGCCAACACTTGCTTGGTTTGAATGGCGGCCATGCGCCCGAACTCACCCTGATCTGGGGTGACATCCAGCACCACCGTATCGCCTGGTTGGGCTTCGGCGGCGACTTCCTGAACCTCTTGCAGGGCAATCTGATGGTCGGGGTTTTCGACTTGCTCGACGATCGTCTTGGCCGCCAGAACGCGAAACCCTTCTTCTTCAACGTCAAGTTCCACTTCAAAATTGGAGAAGTACTCTTCATCAAAGTTGGCGCTATCCATTCGCTGGGTGCGGCGATAGCGTTCGTAGCCTTTAAGCAAAGCCTCCCGCAGAGCAGCCTGAACTGATAGCTTGGGCAAGTTGCGTTCGCGGCTGATGCCGTCGATCATGTCTCTGAGTCCGGGCAAAGTGACCATTGACATTGGGTAAGCTCCAAAAGTGTAAGGACGTAAGAGTGTAAGGAAATTAAGCAACGGGTAGACCCATTAAAAATTAGAGATTGAGCATGAGAATCGGTTTTAGATTGCCTTCCATTCTTAGTTTTTTGAATTCTTAATTTTTAATTTCCTCAGCCGCCCTCGATCAGTTGAACTTTAGTGACGATCGCCCTTGGGACAGCGATCGTGCGACCCTTCTGATTGAGACGAACGGCAGTTTCGTTGCGACCAATGAGGTTGCCTGCCCATTCCTGTTGACCGCTGTAGGGTTCGGAGGCGGAAACTAAGACTGGAAAACCCTTGAACGACAGGAACTCCCGATCGGTCGTCAAAGTGCGGGAAATTCCAGGACTGGAAACCTCCAAAACGTAAGCATCAGGAACCAGATCCGCCAAATCCAAGGAAGCTTCCAAAGCGTGGCTCATGCGTTCGCAATCCTCCAGTCCAGTGTCGCGCTCAGGGTTGCGGATGTCGATTCGCAGAACGGGCGGACTCTGGTGAGTATGAAAAACGGCAGCGACCACCTCCAACTCCAGGGATGCGGCGATCGGACTGGCTAACTCTAAAATTTGGGGAATCAAGGGATGGGTCATCAGACAATTGAGAACAAAAAAAGTGGGTTAGTACCCACTCACACAATGGCCTCTGAGAAGGCCGGAGTTCCAACGGGTAGACCCGCGGAAACCCTTACAGTGTAGCTCAACGCTTCTCAGAACGGAGATAACTTTGCTTAAGATATGATGGGGCATGGTTGCAGTAGGTCTGAGGAAGGGTGATGCGAATTTTGATCATGGGGGGAACTCGCTTTATTGGAGTTTACCTGACGCAAATTTTGGTGGAGCAGGGGCACGAGGTAGTGCTATTTAATCGAGGCAACAAGCCTGCACCTGTGGCGGGTGTGCGGCAGATTCACGGCGATCGCACCCAGCCCGAAGACCTCAAAACCAAGCTGGCGAACGAAGCGTTTGATGCCATCTTCGACAACAACGGACGCGAACTCAGCGATACCCAACCCCTAGCAGACTTGTTTCAAGGCAAAGTGCAGCACTTTGTCTATATGAGTTCGGCGGGGGTGTACCTCAAGTCCGACGAGTTGCCCCACGTCGAGGGCGATCCGGTTGATCCCAAAAGTCGCCACAAGGGAAAGCACGAGACTGAGGCTTACCTAGCGGCTCAGGGTCTGCCGTTCACGTCAATCCGGCCGGTCTATATCTACGGGCCGCAGAACTACAACGACCTGGAAGCCTGGTTCTTTGATCGCATCGTCCGCGATCGTCCGATTCCGATTCCCAGCCACGGGCAGCACCTGACTCAACTAGGGCACGTCCGAGATCTGGCTCAGGCAATGGCGCAAGTGCTGGGCAATTCCACTGCGATCCGGCAGATCTACAACGTCTCTGGCGATCGGTTTGTCAGCTTTGATGGTTTGGCCCGCGCCTGCGCTACGGCCGCTGGCAAATCTGCGGCTGACCTAAACCTGGTGCATTTTGACCCGAAACAGTTTGACTTCGGCAAGCGCAAAGCCTTTCCCTTCAGAACTCAGCACTTCTTCGCTTCAATCCAGAAAGCAAAAATCGAACTGGACTGGCAACCAAAGTATGACTTGCTCTCTGGACTGAAGGATTCCTTCCAAAATGACTACCTAGCTTCTGAACGGGACAAATCTGAGGTAGATTTCTCGGTAGACAACGAGATTTTGACGGCAAGTTGAGGAGTTAAGGCAACTGTGGGATTTTTGGCAGGGATTTTGAATTTGGCGATCGCGCTAGGGGGCGTGGTGGCGCTGCTGCTGCTGGCGATCGAACTGCAATACGCTCGTCGATCGGGGAACAAGCTTGAACTCACTGTGGGAACCTGGCGACTGGACACCTACGAACCGGATCACTATCGGCTAGTGGGAGATCTGGAATTGATCAACCGCACTCGCCGTCTGGAGATCATGGTTCCAGCAATTGATGCAACCGTGAAGCTTTTGTCTTCTGGTCGGCTGGATGGCGTTTCCACAGTTACTCACTTGATTCCTCGCCATTCCGAAGCTACCCCTAGAGAGGATGGCTACTGGGAAGGACACATCGTCAAAACGGGCGACGCAGACGGGCTAGAGGCAGAAATCGACATCTACGGCCCGGCTCTGCACCTACTAACTGTTGCCTGGATTTCCCTGCGCTACGTTACCTATGGCCCCCAGGGCCGCGTACCCAAGGTGCGTCACATTGTTGTGCCCCTGCGGTTTCCCGACCCGATGGACTCGAAGCACTGGCGATCGGCAACCAATGCGGATGTGCTGCCCATCCGTACCCATCTTCTGACGCAACTCGACGATCCTGTAGAAGTGGTACGGCGCTACGTGCTGCCCCATGCTCAACCTGGAGACGTGGTGACGATCGGCGAATCTCCCCTTGCCATTATGCAGGGACGCTTCCGTCACCCCGCCGACATTAAGCCTGGGTGGGTCGCGAAGCGCCTGTGCTATTTTTTCTTACCTACTTCCAGTCTGGCCACCGCTTGCGGCTTGCAGGCACTGGTAGACATCGTGGGCCCAGGGCGGGTGGTGGCTGCTTTCTTGGTAGGAGCGATCGCCAAGCTGTTTGGTAAACCTGGCGTGTTCTATCAACTGGCCGGAGAGCAAGCCCGTTTGATCGACGACGTGACTGGGACCATTCCGCCCTACGATCAGTTCATTGTTCTGGGCCCAGAAAATCCCCAGCAAGTTGTGGAGCAAATCCAGCGCGAGACTGGTTTACCCGCCGCGATCGTGGATGTAAACGATCTGAGAGCCGTCAAAGTTCTGGCCGCTTCGACTGATATTCCCTCTGGCTTTCTGGAGCAGGCATTGATCCGCAATCCCGCAGGCAATGCCAACGAGCAAACGCCGATCGTCCTGCTACGACCGGTCGGCAAGGCTTGAGACCTCAAACACCGCTTCTGAGTTCGTCGTAGGCAGTTAGCTGGAGCTTGAGGGCTTGGTTTTGGCTTTCGATCGACTTTAACTCGTCCAGTTTTCTCAGGATCTTGCTGATGAAATCGCTGCTTTCGGGCAGTTGGTCGGCGATCCAGGAAGTCTCCACCTCGATCTCGATCATCTTGGCGGCCTGGCCATATTCCCGCATCAAGCATTGGTTATTGATGTTCTGCTGCTCGATCAGGTTGACAGCGCGATCGGCACGATCGATCCGCGTGACATATAGCGACTGATCTAGAGTCTGCATCTTGCGCTTCAGCGTCGCAAGCTGGTTGATCAGCATTTGATTGGCTTTGCAATCGTGTTCCAGTTCTCCCATGCGGGCTTCAATGCGACGCTTTTGCCCCAGCAGTCGTTGATCCGCCAGCAGCCGATTTCCCTCTCGACCCTGGGCCTGCAAGGCTGGGCTGCTCAACTGAGCCATGTTTGTGAGCTTGAGATACATCAGTGCGCCCACCGCGCTCACGCTGCCCGCCAGAAACAGATTGAGACCGATGAAGTAGGACGCGAGCAAAACCGCCAAAATTGCTGTGCCCACAGTTGTTGTCAAATGGCTACCACTGGGAATCGGTCGCGGCAAAACGTAGCCCTTTCCCGTAGTGTGATTGCTGATAGCCACCAGCGATCGCATCCCATAGCTCTGCAACGTATACAACACTGAGATGAGATCACCAGCCTGAGCGGGCACAGAATCAACCTTGCCAGGAGTGGAAAATTGAAGCTGCTGCAACGTGCGATCGGGCGTGGTGATTTGAAAAGTGTAGTGGTGCTTGTGAATTTGGGGCAGCCGCGCCGTCAAGTACAGCAGCGTTTCCGGCAGGGATGTATGCTTGGAAAGCTTGCCATAAACCACACCAAACTCACTGCCACACGCTGGGCAGGAAATTTGTTGAATCTGGGGGCTGAGGGCGATCGGGCGAGAGCAAGTAGGACAGTGCAGCGACAATTTCATTAAGTTCAAAAAGCAAAAACTTCGACAGCAGAGAAGAAATCACGATCGCTTGTGCCATTCGGATCTTAGATGGTGCAACTTTTTCTTGGGGGTGGCTGTAATACCGCTTTACAAAAAGAGTTCAGACAGAAAGAACTTAGCGAAGCAACCTGCACGGGCAAGATTGCTCTCACCACTTTCCTTCAAACGAAAGCATAACGCTCTCAACTTCTCGAAGAAGCTGAAAATCTAGCTGTACATTCTGGCTGTGCCTAGCTGTACATTCTGGCTGTGCCTATAATTGTGACCAACTACTCACTACACCCGCATGAATCTTCAGTCCCCTGCTGTCAGCCTGCTCCGCGCCTCCTCCTACGATCGCCCTCAACTCCGCTCCCAGATCGAGGCTTTGCTGGAACCTCTAGGCGGCATGGCAGCGATTGTGAAACCCGGCGATCGGGTGCTGCTGAAACCAAACTTGCTCACAGGAGCGCGACCGACCAAAGAATGTGTCACTCGTCCGGAAGTGGTGCACTGCGTGGCGCAACTGGTTCAGGAAGCCGGTGGCAAACCATTTTTGGGGGACGGGCCAGCCTTTGGCTCGGCGCAGGGTGTAGCTAAAGCAAACGGCTACCTGCCCCTGATCGAAGAGCTAAGCTTGCCGATCGTAGAGTTTCATGGCGATCGCTACGAAACTGTAAGCCAGGAGTTTAATCATCTGCTGCTGTCGAAAGAGGCAATGGCGGCGGATGTGGTGATTAACCTGCCCAAAGTCAAATCCCATGTTCAACTGACTCTGACGATGGGAGTCAAAAACCTATTCGGCTGCGTCCCTGGCAAAATGAAGGCGTGGTGGCACATGGAAGCGGGGAAAGACCGCGATCGCTTTGGCACAATGTTGGTGGAAACAGCGCGGGCAATTAATCCCAGCCTGACAATTCTGGACGGCATCATCGGACATGAAGGCAACGGGCCAAGCGGCGGCGAACCGCGACGGCTGAATCTGCTGGCGGCCTCAACCGATGTGTTTGCCCTTGATCAAGCCGTGGTTGAAATTTTGGGTGTAACTCCAGCTGACGTTCCCACGGTGGCTGCTTCCCAGAAGCTAGGGCTGTGTTCTGACCTGGCGGCGATCGAGTTTCCTCTACTGCGCCCCGCCGATTTGGCTATTGCCGACTGGAAACTGCCCGATGCCCTAATGCCGATCGACTTTGGGCTACCCCGCGTGGTGCGATCGACCTTTAGGCATCTGTACATTCGATTTATCAAAGAACCCATGCAAGCCTACGCAGGTAAATAGGTAGGCTCAATTAAATGCGAAGGGGTTAAGGGATTTAGCCCCCTAACCCCTCAGTTATCTACGGTTCTATTGCACCCCGCCCTAAGCTAGCTGTCTACAGCTTATAAATGAACTAAATGAGACTCAGGTCAAGTAATAAGTCGGATGATTAAGGATTTTGTAACTGTTGTGTCGTCTTGTGTGATCCGACACCACGATTTTGGGTGAGTTAGCTAGGGTAAAGCGTAGAAGGGCTGACCAGCAAAATTGGTTCTTCAACCTGAACCCTACCCTGTATCGGCAAATCTATGTCCTCAACCATGCTGCGGCAACTTTGGTCTTTGGTAGAAACCACCCAATCCCACATTCTCCTGGATCTAGATGATTCCGCCCTAGTACAGTGGTTGCTCAGACAACTTAAGTCCCAGCGATCGCTCAGTCCTAGTGAATCCGCCCAGTTCAGTGAATACATCCGGTCTCATTTGCCCCTGATTCGCGATCTGGCCTACAGTCGATCGACTAGCTATTTTTCTCCTGCCTTTGCTTAAGCAGCTTACATTTCGTTGATGTTGACCCTAACTAATGTGCGAGTTCCAGGCTACACGGGCTTGCAGCAGGTTTGTATTCAAAACGAAACGATCGCCGAGGTCGCGCCTAGCCTCCCCCAATCGGACGCTGCAATAGATATGGCAGGGGATTGGATCTCTTTAGGCGGCGTTGATTTGCAGATCAACGGAGCACTGGGGTTGGCGTTTCCTGACCTGAACCTAGCCAATGCTCATCAACTGAACGCGATCGGGGACTTCCTCTGGGATCAAGGCATAGAAGGGTACTTGCCCACGATCGTCACCACTTCGATTGAAAACATTCAGCGATCGCTCTCTACCCTTTCCCAGTCTGCCTCCACTGCTGCTCGAATTCTCGGCGTTCATCTGGAAGGGCCTTTCCTTAACCCCGCCAAGCGCGGAGCGCATCCCCAGGAACATTTGCTGCCGTTGACGATCGAAACCGTAAAGCAGGTTTTGGGGGATTATGCCAATGTAGTCAGGGTGATCACCCTGGCCCCGGAACTTGATGAGACTGGCGAAGTAATCCCCTATTTGAGATCGCTGGGGATCACGGTCAGTCTGGGACACTCTCTGGCGACGGTCGCCCAAGCGCAGCAAGCCTTTCAGCAGGGTGCAACCATGGTGACTCATGCCTTCAACGCCATGCCCAGCTTGCATCACCGCGAACCCGGACTGCTGGGAGCCGCGATCGTCCATCCGCAGGTTCATTGTGGGCTGATTGCCGATGGTCAGCACGTTGCGCCGGAGATGTTGGCAATTTTGCTGCGGGCCGGTGGGTTCGATCGAGGCTGCTTCCTAGTCAGCGATGCCCTAGCTCCCTTAGGACTACCCGATGGTGTTTACCCGTGGGACACCCGCAGGATCGAAATCCGCCAGGGAACGGCGCGATTGCTGGATGGCACACTGGCGGGAACTACCTGGCCGCTGCTAGTGGGGGCGCAAAACCTAGTGGAGTGGGGCATCTGTGGTGCAGAACAGGCAATCGCTCTGGCAACAACGGCTCCTAGAGCGGCGATCGGTTTGCCCAGCACTTACGAGAACCAACCCGCCCATCTGCTGCGCTGGCATGAGGATTCGGACGGCAAACTGACCTGGCAGCGATTGGACTGGACGACGATCGTCCCTACCTAACCTCTCCTGAAAAATTCTTCGGTTTCTTCCTGATGCACCCCAGCCTCCCCAGTAGAAGGGAATGGTAGATGCACCCTGATTTAGCTCCTGGCTCCGGCTGGGGGCTTTTATTTTGCGCTAGTATTTTGCTTTGGCGTGGCAGACTAGAACAAGCTGAACCAGAGCAAAGCGTGAATCAGGGTTGGACGTATCACGATCACATCGACAAAGCCTCTCAGGACTGGACAGTGCTGGACTACTACACCCAACGCTATCCTCACTCCAGCCGATCTCAGTGGCAGCAGCGCATTGAAGCAGGGCAGATTTTGCTGAACGGTGCGAAAACAAATCTCCACCAGCGCCTGCAAGCAGGGCAGCGCCTGACCTACGATCGATGTCCCTGGGAAGAACCCGAAGTTCCCCTAAGCTTTGCAGTCCTGCACGAAGACGCAGATCTGCTGGTGGTGGCAAAACCTTCCGGCTTGCCCGTGTTGCCAGGGGGCGGCTTTCTGCAACACACCCTGCTGTGGCAGCTTCAGCAGCGCTACCCTCAGGAAATGCCCTATCCCATCCATCGGTTGGGGCGGGGAACTTCCGGGTTGATGCTGCTGGCCCGCTCGCCCCGCGCCCGGGCCAGCCTCAGCCAGCAAATGCGCGATCGCCAGATCGAGAAGATCTATCGCACCCGGGCCCAGGGTTGCACTATGCCCGATCGGTTCACAGTAACGCAGGCGATCGGCAAAGTTCCTTACCCGATTTTGGGCTACGTCTACGCTGCCCATCCCGATGGTCTATCGGCCCAGAGCGACTGCCGAGTAGTTCAGCGTGCCTCAGATTCTTCGCTGCTGGATGTGCAAATTCTGACCGGACGACCCCACCAAATTCGGATTCATCTAGCGGCGGCTGGCTTTCCCCTAGTAGGCGATTCGCTTTACACGATCGGCGGTGTCCCCAAAACTTTGAATCTCTCGCCTGATGGAGAACTCGCAGTTCCGGGCGACTGTGGTTACTTCCTCCACGCTATGCGCCTGCGGTTTCGCCATCCCAAAGGAGAGGAAATGACATTGACTTTGCCGCCGATCGAGTAGAGCGCTTCGAGTTCTAGTCAATTCATCTCAGTCATTTTAGTCAGCACCTCAGAGGGTGGGTTGACATTAACTTTCCTACCCCATCCCCATAATCTCGTATCCAGAATCCACATACAAAACTTGTCCCGTCACGCCGCTTGCCAAGTCGCTACACAAGAAAGCAGCAGCGTTACCTACTTCAGTTTGGGTAACGGTGCGGCGTAGAGGAGCGACTTTCTCGACGTGGTGAATCATGTCCAGAATGCCCCCGACGGCTGAGGAGGCCAAAGTGCGGATGGGGCCAGCTGAGATAGCGTTGACTCGGATATTCTGCGGCCCCAAATCGGCAGCCAGATAGCGCACGTTCATTTCTAGCGCGGCTTTGGCGATGCCCATGACGTTGTAGTTGGGAATAACGCGCACACCGCCCAGGTAGGTGAGGGTGACAATGCTGCCGCCTGCGGTCATCAAAGCCTTAGCTCCAGCGCTGAGCTTGACGAGGGAGTAGGCGCTGATGTCGATCGCCGTAGTGAAGCCCGATCGTGATGTGTCTGAGAAATCTCCCGTCAGATCCTCACGGTTGGCAAAGGCGAGGCAGTGAATCAAAATATCTAGCCGTCCCCACTTCTCCCGCACTGTGTCGAACAATTGCTGCACCTGTGCGTCGTCTTGGACATTACAAGGCGCGAATAGGCTGGGATGAAGCGGCTCCACCAGTTCGGCCACCTTGTTTTCCATTCGGCCTTTTTCGTCAGGCAGATAAGTAATCCCCAGATTAGCTCCGGCTTTATGCAGTTGTTGGGCAATACCCCAGGCGATCGAGCGGTTGTTGGCAATGCCAGTTACCAAGGCATTTTTTCCGGTCAGGTCTAACATAGCTCTCTCTCAGTCTGCAAGGGCAATTTTGAGAATATCGAAAGATGGGGTACAACGGGTAGAAAATCTCAGATTTACCCGGTCAGGACGCGCAGTAGATGCCAGAAGGTGTCAAGTTTGAGGAATAAGTACCGCGATCGCTCCGCTCCTAAAGAATTATGTAACATCAAGTACAAAAAACCCCCCTGGAGTAAGTTTAAGTGTTCTAAGTTACAGACCTTCAAGATTCCCCTATTGATATCTCATTGATATTCCCTGACTCGACTGATCATTCATTCCCTGGGCATCTGAGCGGCAACAAAGGACATGGTAGTGACGCAAGATAGACCACTCGCAGCAGTATTCCGTCAGATGGGTGGAGGCGCTTTTCCTCCAGTAGTCGAAACGTTTGAGCGAGGCAAAACGATCTTTTTCCCTGGCGATCCGGCAGAGCGGGTCTACTTTCTGCAAAAAGGAGCCGTCAAGCTCTCCAGAGTCTACGAGGCAGGGGAGGAGATTACCGTGGCGCTGCTGCGGGAGAACAGCGTGTTTGGCGTGCTGTCGTTGATTACGGGACATCGCTCCGATCGCTTCTACCACGCAGTTGCCTTCACCACAGTAGAGTTACTGTCCGTGCCGATCGAGCAAATGGAGAAGGCCCTGAAGGAAAGTCCTGATCTGTCGATGGTGCTGCTGCGGGGGCTTTCCTCACGGATTCTGCAAACCGAGATGATGATCGAAACCCTGGCTCATCGAGATATGGGTTCCCGACTAGTCAGCTTTCTGCTGATTCTATGTCGGGATTTTGGGCTGCCTACGACTGACGGGATTACGATCGACTTGAAGCTGTCTCACCAGGCGATCGCTGAGGCGATCGGCTCCACTCGCGTCACCGTCACTCGCCTATTGGGGGATCTGCGCCAGGACAAAATGATCTCTATCCACAAGAAAAAAATTACAGTTCATAATCCTGTTACCCTGAGCCAGCAGTTCACATAAGATACTCTGGAGTTGCTGCCCTGTTACCTCAACAGGTTTAACTTGGCAGGTTCCTACCGCTCGGGGCTTTCTGGACGGATGACCACTACGGCCTACATCGTGGTTTTGGCAGTGCTGATCTTGGGTGGAGTCATTGCCACGGTAGGAGATCGCATTGGAACTCGCGTGGGCAAGGCTCGCCTGAGTTTGTTCAAGCTGCGTCCTCGCCGCACCGCTACCCTGGTGACGATCCTCACCGGAACTCTGATCTCTGCTTCGACCTTTGGAATCTTGATCGCCGCTAGCGAACAACTGCGGAAAGGAATTTTTGATTACGAAACTAATCAGCGTAACCTGAGGCGCAGCCGCGCTGAGCTTGAGCAAGCTAACCGGCAAAAGGCCCAGGTGCAGTCGGAGTTAGGTAAGGTGAGTGCAGAGCGGGCTACAGCCAATCAGCAGCTTTCGGAAGCCAAAGGTCAGTTGAACGGAACTCAGCAGCAGTTGACCGAAGCGAATCAATCCCTGGAAATTGCTGCTGCCGAACGATCGCGGGCCCAGGCAGAAACCGTGCAGGCTCAGGGAGCGGCAACTCAAGCTCAAGCAGAAGCCGCCCGGATTGACACAGAACTGGGAGCCACCCGCAGTCAGCTATCTACCGTTTCTCAGCAGGCGGTGAATTTGCGCTCAGAAATTGAGAAACTCCAGGCCGAGCGATCGCAGGTCGTGGCGGAGCGGGATGAGGAAGTACGGGCCAGGGATCAAGTGATTATCCAGCGTGAGGTGCGGCTACAGGAACTAGAGAGCCAGCAGGAAAAACTGGCCCAGGAAGTGCTGTCCCTGGAGCAGGAGGCGCTGGGCTTGCGGCAGGGCACTGTGGCGATTCGGCGGGGGCGGGTGCTGGCTTCGGCAGTAGTGCGGCTGGACGGCTCTGGAGTGGCGCGGCAAGCGGTCGATCGCCTGCTGCAAGAAGCCAATCGCCAGGCAGTGCAGCTAGTTCGCCCTGGGGAGACAAAGCAAGTTGTTCAGATCACGCGGGTTGAGGTGGAGAAGCTAATCAACCAGATCGCAGACGGAGGAGATTACCTGGTGCGGGTGCTTTCGGTGGCCAACTATCTGGTAGGCGAGACGGCAATCCAGGTTTCCTCCAGTGTGGTGCGAAACCAGGTGGTGTTTCAGAGGGGCGACACGGTAGCGGCGGCGGCGATCAATCCTCCTGCCCTGTCCGTGGAGCAAGTGCAGCAGCGCATCAATCAGCTGATCGCCACCGCCAATTTCCGGGCCCGCAGCATGGGAATTTTGACAGAAGATTCAGTGGACGTGGGGCGGATTCAAAACGTTGTGACGTTTGTGGAGCAGTTGCGTCAGGAAAAACAGCCCGTTGCTCTGAAGGCCGTTGCGGCTGATATCACCACCACGGCGGGGCCCCTCAGAATTGAGCTAGTGGCAGAGCGAGAGGGGCTGGTGCTGTTTCGATCGAACAGTTCCACGCCAGAAGTTTCAAGTCCGCCTTCTTAGAGCAGCTATGCAACCCATCAGAGTCTCTAACAAGGACGTAACAAAGACGTTTTGAGAGTTCTATCCGTCTGTAGCAAAATCAAGATTCCCCAGTCCTCTCTACTCAGGCATACTGAGTATCTAGCCTCCCTTTGGTAAGTCCCTAGTTGTTTCTTTACCGCCATAAGCTCAAGCGTGTAAGTCTTCTTGACCTACACGCCTATTGATTTACAAGAGTGACAATAAGCTAAAGCTTTGCCTATGCCATGCCTGCCCATCGCTACTTGCTGTTCCACAAACCCTACGATGTGCTGTGCCAGTTCACCGACGAGGCTTCCTCTGAGGTGGCTCGTCTGACCCTGAAGGACTATATTGCTGTGCCAGGGGTATATCCAGTGGGACGGCTCGATCGAGACAGTGAAGGGCTACTGTTGCTCACGAATCACGGCCAGTTGCAGCACCGCCTGATTGATCCCAAGTTTCAGCACGATCGCACCTACTGGGTGCAGGTGGAGCGAGTTCCCGACGCGGCCGCTTTGCAGCAACTGCGCCAG
>DATNQR010000196.1:0-5676 GCA_036703905.1 Thermosynechococcaceae cyanobacterium | reverse complement strand
TCGTCAGAAAGTATGCTATGGTTGTCTATGCCTCAGAACAAGAAGCAGGTATTTCAAGCGATCGAACTTACTCTAATGCGGGCGTAGTTTAGTGGTAAAACCTTAGCCTTCCAAGCTAATGATGCGAGTTCGATTCTCGCCGCCCGCTTTCTCTAGAAACCCTTGAAATCCAATGATTTCAAGGGTTTCTAGCTTTTAAGACAAATTTGCGAAGCGAACGTTTGTTCCAAACTTGGGTATTTTTAGAACAAATTCAAGGGTTTTTGGGTCAGGAGAGGTAGAGCAATAGCACAATCTCAGAGTCTGACTGCATGCCTTCCAATGATCTTCAAGGCAAACCCAGCAAAGGTTCTGTTCGGATTAAATCTTCCAATGAGCGCTTACAGCTTGTGTTCTCTGTTCAGGGGTAAATACAATTCCTCAGAGTTTTTCTGATCGCAGCGAGAATTTTTGCGTATCGACCGATACGATCATTGATGTCTGCGCGCATAATCATCAGGCCTGCCGCTAATCTTTCAGGGTCAGTCTGAGTTGAGCGAAGAGGTTATGAAGCTAGATCACGCGACGAAAAGCTCCGATCGCCCCGCTGCAAACCACAGTCGATCAAGTCCACAAGTTCTATCTACAAACGTCAGGCGATCGCAATTGCCATAACCTTCCGGGAGATCAATTGCAGATGCGAAGTTGCAAGGTGACGAGTTAAAGCCTAAGATCACCCTGCCTGCTGAGAGTCACAAATCTATGTGGAAACTACGCCGATCGTCCCTCAAATTTGCCCTTGCCTTGATTTTCCTGGCTGCCCTGCTGGTAATTCTTTGGTCGAAAGATCTTCCCGCCAGCGCCCAATCTAGACCAGCGCCGCCTCAGCCCACTAGCGAAATTCGGGCAGCCTGGATCACCAACGTAGACAGCGCTGTGTTGTTCGATCGAACCTCGCTCAACAAAGCTGTGGAAGATCTTGCTCAGCTGAACTTCAACACGGTGTACCCGACGGTGTGGAACTGGGGCTACACCCAGTATCCCAGCGATGTCATGCAGAGGACGATCGACGCTGCCTACGATCCGCGTCCCGTGGGTTTGGGGCGAGACTTTTTGAAGGAGATGGTGGAATCGGGACATCGGGCCAAGTTGGCAGTGATTCCCTGGTTCGAGTTTGGCTTTATGGTTCCCGAAGATTCGGCAATGGCCATTCGTCGCGCTGACTGGCTCACCCAACGGCGAGACGGCACAATCACCTGGCAGGAAGGTATCTATCCTCGCGTCTGGCTCAACCCCTTCAAGCCGGAAGTACAGCAGTTCATCCAAAGCCTAGTGCTGGAGATCGTCACCAAATACGACATTGACGGCATCCAATTTGATGATCACTTCGGCTTGCCCTTCGAGTTTGGCTACGATCCCTACACCGTGGCGCTGTATCGTCGAGACCATAATGGCAAGGCTCCTCCCAGCAACTCGAAAGACTCTGAGTGGATTCGCTGGCGAGCCAACAAGATTACTGAGTTCACAGCTCAGCTTTTCCGAGCCGTCAAAGCCCAGAAGAAAAACGTCTTGTTCACGCTGTCGCCCAACAACTATGCCTTTTCCCTCAGCCATTCGCTTCAGGACTGGCGCACTTGGGAGCGGCAGGGACTGATCGAAGAGTTGGTGCTGCAAGCCTACCGGGATGACCTCGGCTCCTTTGTTAACGAAATCTCTGCACCTGAATTTCAGGAAGCTCGTCGCCATATTCCCACTGGAGTGGGCATTCTCACAGGTCTGAAGCGCAAGACCGTCTCGGCGCGGCAAATTCAAGAACAGGTTCAAGCAGTGCGACGACAGGGCTACCCTGGAGTTTCGTTTTTCTTCTATGAAACGATGTGGAACTTGAGCGGCGAAGCACCTGCCAGCCGTCGATCGACCTTCCAGCGCCTCTTTGCCACCCCAGTGACGCGCCCTAACATCCGCCAGGGCTGGACTCCGCAGAAGTAGAGCGATCGCCGCCCTAGTCATCCTCGCAGGCAGTTATCGCAGCGATCGCAGCGAAACGCAGCCGCCTCAGCCTCAAACCCAAACGCCGCCAGCAAAAACTTCCAGCGACACTCCCGCGTTCTGAAGTAGGCGGAGGGAGGCTGAGCAGTCGAAGCGTCTGAGGCGGCTTTCTGGGGCGGATGCAGTTCGTACTCGAAGGGAGTCTTCCAAGTCAGCCGCCCAACGCTTTGCAGCCAGGCCAGGGCCAGCGCCTCCTCACGCGCCTGGTTTGGGGGGACTGATCCCTGGTGGGGCAGTTTGTGGGCATGGCGCTGGGCAATTTGCTGCTGCGATCGTCCCTGTTCAGCAAAAGCCCGCCAGCGCTGCTTATCGTCCGAGTCCAGCAGTCCGGTCGGTTCGCTGACTAATGTCAGAGCCTCGGCGGGCTTGCCATCCCGGCCGGCCCGCCCAGCCTCCTGCACATACTCCGACAGGAGAAGTGGCGGATGAAAATGCACCACCCAGCGCAGATTAGGTTTGTTGATCCCTAGCCCGAAGGCGCTGGTGCAGATGACAAATTGAGCTGTGCCCTGCATCCAGGCTTGCTCGATCGTCCGCCTTTCTGAGGCTGGCAGCCCTGCATGATAGGCCGCAGTTCGGTAGCCCTGGAGGGTCAGCCACTCCGCCAGTTCCTCGCTATCTCGCCGAGCGCGAACATAGACCAGCCCCGACAGCTGGGGGTGCGATCGCAAAAACTGAAGCAACTGCTGCTTGCGACCGCGCGGAGTCCAGACAGTTTGCACTTTCAAATGCAGGTTCGATCGATAAGGACTAGCGCGAAAAATCTCCGGCTGCTGTAGCTGAAGCACTTGCTGGAGCGTGGACTGAGTGGCGCGATCGGCAGTGGCAGTGAAGGCAGCGATGGCAATGCGGCTATCTGCCGATCGGGTCTTCAGTAACTCCGGCCGCACCGCTCCCAAACGGTAGTAAGCCGGTCGGAAAGAGTCGCCCCACTGGGCTAGACAGTGGGCCTCGTCTAGAATCAGCCCGTTGATCTGCAAGCGGGGATCAGCCAGGCGACTCCATACAGGCGGACTCAGCAACGTTTCGGGGGAGAGGTAGAGCAGACGTAGGCGCTGATTTTCCAGCTTCCAGAGAACCTGCTTGCGCTCCTGACCCGAAAGCTGGCTGTGCAGCAGGGCAGCGGGTTGCTGGCGCTGGCGAAGCTCTTGCACTTGGTCTTCCATCAAAGCAACCAAGGGCGAAACCACTAGCGTCAGTCCGGTTTGCAGCAGGGCGGGAAGCTGGAAGCAGATCGACTTGCCGCCGCCCGTTGGCATAACAATCAGCGCATCCTGTCCTGCCAGCAAGCACTGGACGATTTCTCCCTGGGGCGATCGAAAGTTCTCATATCCCCAAACTCGCTGAAAAGTTTGCAGCACTTGAGCGTGAGCGATCGTTTTTGAGCGTGGCATAAGAGTCACCAGTAGTAATTCCCTTAGAGGATGTCTGAGAATGGTGGGTCTGAGGTTGAAATGCGACTCAGCGTGCAGACTGCAAGTCCTAAAACCCTGATTCCCTCGTAGCGGCTTCTGAGTAGTCAGGGTGTGTTCCCCTACCTCATCTGACTTTTCAGACATCCTCTTAGGACTTATGCGCTTAGGTATGCGCCTGGGATCTCTTCCGCGTAAGTCCCGTCTCTCTAAAACTGCCCCGATCCTTGAATAATTTGCTTCACCGTTGTCAAGGTTTCCACACTGATCAGTCCGCGCCGCAAGCCCTTCTGATTCGACATTCCCAGGAAGATCGAGTCGCCCCGCTTAGAATTGCGTGAAAAGCGAGGAGAAGCGTTGATGTAGGTCGAGGCGCTGTTGATCCCCAAAGCAAACTGGCGGCTCTCTTGATAGGACTCCGTGACCAGGCAATCTGCATGGCCGCTGCTGTGTAGATTGATCCAGGCGATCGCCTCCTCCAAACTGTCTACTACTTTAAAGGCCACCACTTTTGCCAAGTAAGCTTGCCGCCACTCGCTTTCCTCTGCCAAAGTCAGGATGGGAAAGTCGGCCACTAGAGCTGCGTCCCCCCGAATCTCAAACCCCTTTTCCCGCAGGCTGTTCCACAGCAGAGTCAGGGCAGAAGCATTCTGGTTACGATGAATCAAGACTTTCTCGATCGCGTTGACTGGATCGGGTTCGCTTTTGTGGCTGTCCAGCACCACCCAGCGCACTGCCTCCAAGCCGCCCGAAGGCGACCAGTACAGATAGCAGTTGCCCATTGCCGACTTCAGTACGGGTGCGGTTGCCTGCCGCACAATCTGCTGTACTAGACTGGGGCGACCGTAGGGAATGATCAAGTTCACGTACTGATCCTGGATGATCAAATCCCGCACGGAAGCGCCTTGATCCGAAGGCAAGGCCTGGAAGCAGCCCTCTGGCAGTCCCACTTCTTCCACCGCGTCCTGAAGCGCCTGGGCAATAACAAAGTTGGAGTTGCTGGCCTCGCTGCCACCTTTGAGAATCAGACTATTGCCCGTTTTCAGGCATAATCCCGCCGCGATCGCTGCCAGTTCGGGAAATGCCTCGTAGATCAGCGCGATTACCCCCAGAGGCATTAGCTGAGAGTAG
This sequence comes from Thermosynechococcaceae cyanobacterium, assembly GCA_036703905.1. GTDB lineage: Bacteria > Cyanobacteriota > Cyanobacteriia > Leptolyngbyales > Leptolyngbyaceae > DATNQR01. Next base: position 1,105 of record DATNQR010000196.1, on the reverse strand, counting down.
GTTTGGCAGTGGTCAATCTGGTAGGCCGCTGCCATCACCCGGCCGATCGGGTCGGGGGCTTCGCTCAGGCGCTGCAAAAGCTGGATCGTTGTTTGCAGCCGCTCAGGAGTCAGCTTTAGCCACTCCAGGATCAGATCGGGCACTGCCATTTCTCGGCTAGCCTCCAGATCCAGGGTGTTCGCCTCCAGAATTTCGTCCTGGCGGCGCTTAAGAGACTGGGCGATCGCCTGCACTGCTTGACTCCGCTGCATTCCCCTTGCGGTGGCCAGTTCAACTGAAGCGCGATGGGCACGCTGCACCGCCACGATCGGGTCAGAAGAGAAGCGAGAGTCGAAGTTCATTGGGGCTAACGTCGGTAAGCCAGCAGAATCATTAGCGCTGGCAGTATTGCTAATAGTAGCGCCACGATCGCCCAAAGAATAATGCCAGAGTTGGGAGGAGCATTGAGCGCTAAGGGCAGCCAGATACTCAGCAGCACCAGCGTCACTCCCAGGGCCACGGGCAGATAGCTTTCGCTCAAGCTGGAACGGGCCAAACTCCACTGGTGTCCTGTCCAATGCCAGGCTCGTTTGTAAGGATAGTGGCTGGCAAGCTGCTCCAGTACATAGCCCGTTGCGTCTACTACGAAGATCTGCTGACAACGGTTGCAGCCAAAGGCTTCAGTCAGGGCGATCGGAGTCAGCCGACCACGCCGACGGCAAGGACACGGATAATCTCCCGTAAGGTCAATCTTGTTGGCGCGTGGAGGTTGCACAGGCAAGTGAACAACATTGGCGGCAGGATGGCAGGTCGGAGCGATTTTGGTCGGGACCTCGCGATCGCTCTGACACCTATGGGCAATGGTATCACTCCCTTTTTGATTCTGGAGTGCGCCCTGAGTCAGAAGCGCCCGTTGCGATCGTGGCACGGGTTGGTCTTGATCGACTCTGGAACTTGCTCAGGGGAGGTCTGAGAATAGGTTGCCTACGCTAGCCGCTTGAGCATGATGCGAATCATAACAATGTAAATCATTGCCTCCGAAGTTTCTGGCAAAATCTCATAGTCCTTCGACAAGCGCCAACTAAGAATTCAGTAGGTTACGAACAATTCAATCTCCTTCATCTGA
>DATNQR010000195.1:0-8820 GCA_036703905.1 Thermosynechococcaceae cyanobacterium | reverse complement strand
TCTTGACGGGCTACTCCACCAATCGCGATCGTTCCTTCTCACCTAAAGCGAGGAAACATGGAAACATTAGCCTTCATTCATGCGGCGATCGAGTACGAAGACCCAAGCTCCAGCGAGTTGCGGTCATTGAGCGAACTCAAGCCCTTATCCACTGCGTTGGGTGTTGCAACAGTGTGCATCAGCGTAGGCGCAACGTCCGATCGTGCAATGGCGATGTCTACTGTCGGCTACGGTAGCTCCGGCTCCGAGGTACAAGCCGTTCAGCAAGCGTTGGGGATTCAGGCAGATGGACAGTTCGGCCCCAAAACCGAAGCTGCGCTCACTGACTTCCAAGTCCGTCAGAACTTGAAGCAAGTTGACGGTGTAGTGGGTCAGGAAACGGCAGCCGCTCTCGGTCTGAGTGAAAATTACAAGCCCACGGGTGTGGTTAGCACTCGCTCCGGCATTGGTGTGAACATCCGCTCCGGTCCCGGCTTAGACTACCGACGCATCGGCGGTGCATCAGATGGCACTAGCCTGGATGAAACCTCTGAGAATGTCGTGTATCGTGGCGGCTACGCATGGAGTCAAATTGAGGGCGGCGGCTGGGTTGCTTCAGAATACCTGTATGAGGGTCAACCCGTTTCCTACGACCCCTATCCAGAACCTGAATATCAGGATGTCAATGTATACAACGGTCGTGTGGACACATACTCGAACATCGGACTGAATGTTCGCTCCGGCCCTGGCTTGAGTTACGGCGTGGTGGATGGCTATGGCGAGGGTGCTTACGTCTCGACGGGCGGAGGTACTGTATATCGCGATGGGTACGCCTGGCAGCAAACCGCAGACGGTTGGGTTGCCAGCAACTACGTGCGCTAGTTGGGCGATCGTCCGAGCATCTCCGCTCATCCTTGAACTCGAAACAGCAGTGGTAAGTACAGCTTGCCACTGCTGTTTCGTTTTTTCACTGAGCTTGGAAAACTTGCGGTCTAGACAGCCTCAACCTTGCGAGGGCGGGTGATGTTTGCGCCAGTGGTGGGCAATATCTAGGCGGCGGCAAATCCAAACGCGATCGTGCTGTTGCACATAATCTAGGAATCGAGTCAATCCGGCCAGCCGTCCCGGTCGCCCCACCAAGCGACAGTGTAGGCCCACACTCATCATCTTCGGCGCAGTTTCGCCCTCTGCATAGAGAACATCAAAGGCATCTCGCAGGTAAGCGAAGAACTGATCTCCAGAGTTGAAGCCTTGGTTGGTGGCAAAGCGCATATCGTTCATGTCCAAAGTGTAGGGCACGATCAGATGGGGCTGAGGATAGTCATACACCCAGTAAGGCAGGTCATCGGCGTAGCTGTCAGCATTGTAGAGAAAGCCGCCCTCCTCAGCAACGAGGCGCTGGGTATGGCTACTGGTGCGGCCGGTGTACCAGCCTAGGGGACGGTTGCCTGTAATGCGGGTGTGAAGGTCGATCGCCCTTTGCAAATGCTCCCGCTCGTCCTCCGCATTGAAGTCTTTGTAGTCGATCCAGCGATAGCCGTGGCTGGCGATCTCCCAGTCAGCTTCGAGCATAGCCGCTACAGCGTCGGGGTTGCGCTCCAAGGCCATAGCAATCCCAAACACTGTTATGGGCAGGCGGCGACTGGTGAACAGTCGATGCAGTCTCCAGAAGCCCGATCGACTGCCGTACTCATAAATCGACTCCATGCTCATGTGGCGCATTCCAAGAAAGGGAACGGCTCCCACAATCTCCGAGAGGAAAGCTTCCGAGGCAGAATCGCCATGCAGAATACAGTTCTCGCCGCCCTCTTCGTAGTTGATCACAAACTGGAGGGCAATACGAGCTTGGTTTGGCCACTGAGGATGGGGCGGAGTACGACCGTAGCCCACCAGATCTCTAGGGTAGAAAGCTGACATGGTTGAAAAAGGCGATCGAGAATAGACTGACCGACAGGAGACTTAAAATCTCCAGCTTACCCGGATTGTAAGCATGGATTACTCTCATTCCCAACTTTCTCCTAATCAGGAAAAAACCATCTTGATAGTCGAGCCTATTTTGATCATGCGACTGACTAAGGGCGATCGCGCTACATCCAGGAAGGAACTTAGACATCCTGCTTAATCAACCCAAGCAGTCCCAAAGTCCTTGTAAGACTGAACAGATTTTTGCCCTCGTGCTGACGTACACGAGGGCAAAAATTCATCGGATGAAAGTATGGAATGACTTACGAGCGGGCTACTTCAGCCTAGAAATCTCTTCAACCAATTCCATCAGTTCTGGTGTCAGCCCTGGTGAAAATTCCTCAGGACGCTCAGGTAGCTCAGGAATAGGAAAACCTTCTGGCGGCTGCTCAAGGGTTGTCAGAGTCGAACCGTCATTAGTGGGGGACGATCCTCTGAAGATTTTACCCATTTCAGAACCATCAAGTCGGAAGTGGTGCTGCTGTTGGTTCACACCATTCTCCACGAATTCACGCACCTCAGGAAACTTGAGGTTGTCTATTTTGGGAATTGGTAACACCTTACCCCAGTTAACACCCAGTCCCTCTAGCGCTTTGGCGTAAGCGCGCTCGTGGGCTTCGTCACGGGCAATCAGGTAGGCGATCGTTCCCCGTGCGGTTTTGTTGCTGGTCATCTCATACAAGCGACACTTCTGCAAACGCCCAGTTGCCTCAAGCATCAGGTTGTACTGCAGATCAGGAACAAGGTTGCCGCTGTTGTATACTTAGGCACCTGACCAAGGATTTCCTGCTGCATCAACAGGGATTGCGCCTTGAGCAGCGACGAGAAAATGATGAACGTTGGGAGCAAACGGTGCGTTGCTGGGGGGTGTTGCTCCACCTTCGCCAGGCTGTCCATCGCCTTGATATTTGAGTGAGCCATTTAGCAGGTGCGCGCTCGTTGTAGCAGTTAGCTCAACGTGGCCAATTTCTTCAATTCCGATACCCTGAGTCAAATCAAGAAAAGGCTTTGCTTTACCTCAAAAATTGAAGATCCTGAAATAGGTATTGCATCATCGTTCGCATTTCACCGAGCTGCCTGCCCAAGCCTTCTTGCAGAATGTTTGCTGCTACCGGATCTGGCTTATCTGGAACGATCTTGTTCAGTAACTTCTGCACATGAAAAACATGAAAATCTCCTCAAGAATCTGGTTTTGAACTGCAATAAAGCTGACTAGACATATAGCAAGCTTGTGATTCGCTATGTGTCTACTTATAACAACCGCGATCGATCCTCTCTTCATCCATAGGGGTCGATCGAGACATTAACTAAAGTGGGATCAATTGTTGATATTTATAGTTAGCTCTACGTCATATTGTTGAACTTCTCCAAAACGCCTGCAACTCTAGCTAAAGGATGAGGAACGATCGCTCGATTCTCTAGGTTCTCAGCGAAAGTTCAAGCGTGGAGGAGCAGTTTAGGCAGAAGAGTTTTAATGCGAGGAAATCCTATCATCTTTCTATTTGCACTTTTTCTACTTGCACTTTTTCTACTTGCACTTGCGAAACGTCTCCAAGCGGCTTGATAGCTATGCCGCTAATCGTATTAATCTAGACATCCAAACAGCTCAAACCATAAGCTGCTAGGAGAAAACTATGCTGATGAATATTTGGCTGGGACTGTACCGCTTGCATGCAAGGAGATTAGACTCAACGATTGCCCTAGACACCTCCGCACTGAGAAGCCGTGATCGTGCCGCCGCACAGAGCCTAGTCCCAATCTAAAAAGCTGCGGCTTCTCGAGAGAAACCGCAGCTTTGTTTGAGCGATCGTAAGTTTTGCATCCGCAACTTTAGCGGCGGTTCAGCGCAATCAACAAACGCAGGATAAACACAAACAGGTTGATGTATGTGAGATACATCGACAGAGCGGCTGGCAAGTACTGGTCATCGCGATAGGAGCGGGGCAGGATGTAAAAATCCACCACCGCAGAGCCGACAAACAGCAGCACCCCAATGCTAGAAATGGCGACCTCCAGGAAGGTCGGTGTATAGATGCCAAACAGCCCCAGAACCAGTTGCAGTACGAGCACCGCAACCAGAGCAATGATGCCTAACTGCACCGTTTTGGTCAGGGCCAAGCCATCTCGATCGGACAAGTTGGAGCCGATTTGCCGAGCCGCAATGAAGGTGATGCCGCAACCTAACGCTGCAATGCCTACACCGCCAATGCCGACCCCCTGGCTTCGCAGCGCTACGAACACCAAACCACTCAACGTATAGCCCGACAGCAAACTGTAGGTGGCCAGAAGCGGCATGGCTACGCTGTTGTTGCCTTTGTCGGCCACGCTGGAGGCCACGAAAAACAGGATCAGTTCTGCAACGATCGCCACAAAGAAAGTGGGCATGAACAGTCCAGGATTGGCTTGAATCACCTGTAGCCCACCGAACGTACCCACGGCAGTCAAAATCAAGCCGCCCCCCAGCCAGGGCAAAGCGTTAAAGATGACGTTTGGCCCGATCAGGGACTGGTTCTTAGCTTCACGGATCGCTTGCCGGAAGTTGCTAGTACTACTCACGGGACTTCCTCTTATTAGAAAAATGACTTACCAGTGTTTACACTCATTCTGCCGCAAATATCGGAAACAGGGTTGAGAGGAATAGCGTTTGTGAATCGCGCAGAAACGATCGAGTTTTGACTGAGGCGATCGACCTCTGTTACTGCAAAGCTCTGCTTGGGAACCCTACTTTTGGCGCTAATTTTCTGGCGTTAATATGCTTGCCCCATCCAGAACATACTGCCTCTACCTCAATCCCTTCCACCTTGACCTTTTCCTTAAAGCGGGGACATCGAAGCAGAGGAGCTTAGACAGTCTGGGGAATTGCGTCAGTGATCGCTCTCACAATACCGAAGATTTGAGGGAAATATCAGTAGATACGCTGGCTTCCCTAAAGGCGACCTCTCCTGATTACCGTAGGCCCTCGATGGTTTCGACAGGCATCTATATCGACAATGAGCTCAATCCTGATGAGAGCGATTTGAAAGATGCTGGCAACCCAACCTTCTCTGCATTCCCGTGGTATGGAGCTACTTGTGGCTTATCACCAAAACCCTACAATCCAACTCCGCAATCGCCTGGTTCAAATGAATGCGGGTTTGGTCAGAAAAATTGCCCATCGAGTAGGATACCAGTGCGCCGAGCCTTACGAGGATTTAGAGCAAATTGGCTACCTGGGTTTGATTCGGGCGATCGAGCGGTTTGATCCAACTCAGGGGTGCGCCTTCAGTTCTTTTGCCGTCCCCTACATTCGCGGCGAGATGCTGCACTATCTGCGCGATCGCAGCGCTACCGTCAAAATTCCCCGCCGTTGGCAGCAACTCAGCAAGGAGGGGCAAAAAGTGCGTGAATCTCTATCAGCAGACTTTGGTCGCCAACCCACCGATGCAGAAATTGCCAGCAAGCTTGAAGTGACTGTTGAAGAGTGGCGTGAATGCAGACTGGCTTCTAGAAACCGATCACCCCTTAGCCTGGATGCAGCGGCTTGTCAGCAGATCGACTCACCCACAACGCTGGGCGAAACTTTACCGGATCTGCACTATCAAAATCTGCAAGTTCTGGAAGAAGACCGCCAACAACTGCAACGGGCCATGAATGAGCTAGAGGATAAAACTCGGCAGGCGATCGAATTTGTCTTCATGAAAGACCTGTCCCGCAAGGAAGTTGCTGAGCAGATTGGAGTGAGTCCCATGACTGTGACTCGCCGCATCCACCGGGGCATTCAGCAGATGATCACCGTGCTGCAACCCCAAGTGCTGCAAAGCGATCCCTAGTTTTGCAAGAGTTTTACTAAGCTGCTCCTCTTCAATTCCCTTTCTTCTCAAGTTTCCTTTCTTCTCAAATTTCCTCTCTTTCAAATCTTCTCTCTACGGACAAGCTGGGTAGGCGATTGCATACCCAGCTTTTTTGTCTACCCTCTAACTCCCAGGATCATTCCTAGCAGCAGCACAAACCCGATCCAAACATTCTGCTTAAACAGGTGGGCGTAGACGCTGTTGGGAAGTGCCCTCTGGCAGAGACGCGAGTATTGCCAGGCCCAGGCGATCGCTGCCAACCCCAACCCTACCCAAAATCCCAACTTCAGCCCCATCACCCACCCGACTCCCGCCAGCATTCCCACGCTTCCTGCTAGGAGTAGCCCGATCGCGTGGGGCGCAAACTTGCCGAAGAACAGTGCGCTAGAGTTGATCCCGATCCGCCGATCATCTTCACGATCGGACAGAGCATAGATGGTGTCGAAGCCCAGAGTCCACAGCACTGTTGCGCTCCACAGCAGCCAGGTTGCCTGACCCAAACAGGGCGTAGCGGCAGCCACTGACCCGCAACTGACTGCGCTCCAGCTAATCAGCACAGCAAAGCCCCAGGCGATCGCCAGCACCAGCTGAGGAACCGGAAAAACGCGCTTGGCTCCTGGGTACAGCACAATCACCGGAACCGCCGCGATGCACAACCAGAAGGTGAAAGGATTCAAGTACAGAGACAAGCCCCAGGCGCAGAGAAAGGCGACCAGCGCCACAATTAAACCCAGGGTGACGGAGAGCGATCGAGCTGCCAACGGTCGATTGCGAGTGCGCTGAACTTTAGGATCAATGTCTCGATCCCAGAGGTCATTCACGATGCAGCCACCCGCACTGGTAGCCAACGTCCCCAGTACAATTACTCCTACCAACGGTAGTGGCGGCGCTCCTCGTGCCGCCAGAAACACCGCCCATAGTGCAGGGATCAGCAGGATCAGCCGTCCTTCGGGCTTGTCCCAGCGCAATAGGCGAACCAGAATGAGCCAGAGGGATTCCGATCGTTGAGGAAGCGTCATGCCAGCAGGAAGGTCAGCGTTCAGACTAAATCTTGTTCAACCTGATCTTATCTGAGAAGGTAGGGTTCTGGCTGTGCATCAGCGGGAGACGCAATGGGTTCTACCGTGCTGTACCCTAGACATCAAAGCGATCGCGCTATCTCAAGCGTGACGCTTGTACTGACGTGCCCAGTAGAGATGTGCCCAGAGAGATGTACCCAGGGAACAGTAGCTCCATGTCCGATCGTCAAAAACTCTACGAAGGGAAAGCCAAGATCCTCTACACCACAGATGATCCAGAGGTGCTGCTGGCCTATTTCAAAGATGACGCGACGGCCTTCAACGCTCAGAAGCGCGGCACAATCCAAGGCAAAGGGGCAATGAACTGCGCGATCGCCAGTCATCTACTCGCCCAGTTAGAAGCAAAAGGCATTCCCACACATTTCATTGAGCAGCCCAGCCCCAATGAGATGCGGGTGAGAAATGTGAAGATTGTGCCCCTAGAGGTAGTGGTCAGGAACATTGCGGCAGGGAGCCTCTGTCAACAAACCGGATTGAGCTTGGGCACTGTGTTGAAACCGCCGCTTGTGGAGTTCTACTACAAAAACGATGGGTTAGGCGATCCGCTTTTGACCCTCGATCGCTTGCTGCTGCTGCAACTAGCTACACCAGAACAGGTGGAGCAACTGCGGCAAATGGCACTGCAAATCAACGAGTTTTTGCAGATCTTCTTTACCCAATGCGGTATTGCTCTGGTGGATTTCAAACTAGAATTTGGGGTCGATCGTCAGCAGCACTTGATCCTGGCCGATGAAATTAGCCCGGATACCTGCCGTCTCTGGAGCCTGTCTGAGTCCGATCCGGAGAAACGGATAATGGATAAAGACCGATTTCGGAAAGATTTGGGCGGAGTTGAATCAGCGTACCAGCAAGTAATGGAGCGAGTTTTGGGTCAAAAACTATAAGCCGTAAAGACTGAGTTGTAGGTCAATGTCTACTGTTCCGATTCGCTTTTGAAGCTCAATGATTTTGATTGAAAATTGGGGTGCTTTCTCGGCTTGGACTGCTTAAGCTCCTCCCAGGTTCATGAGTTGTCCTCAGCAATGCGGTAGAATTTCACAGTTTGCCCCGATCGGTTATTCTTGTGTGCAGCCTGCTTCGAGCAGGATACGGTGTGTGGACGTGTCAACTAACTTAAACAATATGCGCTTGTCTCCGGTTTTGGCGGCATTTTTGGCTGCAACAACAACCCTGGGCTTATCCAATTCAGCGAAGGGAGAGGTTCGAGCCGACTCTGCCCACGCTGAGTCTATGCCTGTCGCAGCCGTGGCTAAGCCGTCTGATAAACCGTCTGCTCCAGAAGCGCGTCAGTCTGGGTCAAGTGCTGCTCCCACTTGGGTTGTGCCCACGACGATCGCTGCTCCAGAGACGATTGCTCAGGCTCAAATCCCCTCGCCTGACCCGATCGCTCCGCCGGGAACCCAATCCACACCTCAACAGGACACACCCGACCAGATTCGGATCGGACCGCCCTCCAATGTGCAGACGACCCCGGCTCCCACAGCACCGGGGACACCCTCACCGACTCCTGACATAACCACTCCTCCTGCTCCTACGCCACCCAGCACTGCCCCTGCTCCCCCTGCTGAGCCAGAAGCCAGGGTTCTGGTGGGCGAAGTGCTGGTGACAGGCGTAGATGGCGCTCTGCAAAACGAAGTTTATCGCGTCATTCGCACCCAGCCCGGTCGCACAACTACCCGCGGCCTACTTCAGGAAGATATCAATGCCATCTTTGGTACGGGCCTCTTTTCTAATGTCCGAGCCACGCCAGAAGATACGCCTCTAGGGGTGCGCGTTACCTTTGAAGTGCAAGCAAATCCAGTGCTGAACTCAGTTCGGCTTGAGGGAACTAGGGTTCTGCCTCCGAGCGTGGCGGAGGCGGCTTTTAGCCCACAGTACGGCAGCATCTTGAACCTAGTGCGGCTTCAAGAAGGCATCAAGGTTGTCAACAAGTGGTATCAAGACAACGGCTATGTGCTGGCTCAGGTGGT
>DATNQR010000194.1:0-7716 GCA_036703905.1 Thermosynechococcaceae cyanobacterium | reverse complement strand
AGATTTGCTCCATGAGGACGGGGATAGAAATAGAAAATGCAGCCGCCAACTAATCTTGAATCACCGCTGAGATTGGCGAAGATTCCGTAGCGAAACACTCGGTAGTCTTCCAGTTCCTTGAACTCCGACCAAAGCCAGGATTGCATGAAGCAACCTTGAGAACTTGCTTGCAGCAAAGTGTCCCAAAGCACGCGATCGCTCTCCTTCAGCTCTCGTAGGGTCAATGCAGTCGGCGTTTCAATCATTCGTCTCGTCGATTGGAGAGATTCCTCAGCCACACCACTCCAATTATCATTGTCCAGAATCCCAGCCAGCCAAAGCTGCCACCATCACCGGAAGAATAGCCCCCGCCTGAGCCGACATAGGTCGAGCCGCCCCCGGAGGAGTAGCCTTTGGCAAACACCGTTTCGGGTGTAGCGAGATTGGCCATCATGAGCGTCACCATTAGGATTGTGACTAGCTCAGCAGTGGGTTCAGAGGAGGTCAAAAGTTGACCCGATCGCACTCTTTCACTGAGTTGTTTGAGTTCCTGAGTCATTTGCGGCGGCAATTCTCTCGCCCGTTTAAGTAAGGCAGAAAACAGACGAGCGCCATCAATTTCCCCCAGCAAAGACTTGCCATAGCCCAGCCATTCCTGCGTCATCCTTGGCGTGTGATAGCGATGTTGAACAGGCAAAAGTGAAGCGAGATCGACTGCCCGATCGTCCTGATGAGATTCCCGAAGTTGCTCCAGCCAAAGCTGCACGATCGCGTCCAGTTCTAGCAAGTTCTGCGTTCCAACTAATCCCGTTCCCTCTTCTTGAAGATCCAAAAAATCTATAATCTCTTCTTTTGGTTCTGAAACATCCTCTGGCTTTGAGGTTTTTGGTAGCGCATCAGGATTGAGCAAGTAATAGTAAAGCTGAGGTGACTCTAGGCTGTGCAGAGTGACGGTATGCCGTCGATCGGCAAGCTCCGACTTAACTTGAAACGCTTTTAACCAGTCAGACTGCAACTGAAACTCAGCAGGTAGCTCGAGCGTCTCTAGTTCGGCTCGATCGATCGTTCCATCAGCGCTTAGAAAAAAACCCCAATCTCCGTATTCGTGATGGTGAAAAGAGGGAATCTGAATCTGCATCGGTTTAGTGGCCAGCCCTGCCGCCAGCAACGTCTGGTAGAGACACCAGAAAGCCAGCGTTGTATGTTCCGGCGACACGCCATTGGTACTCACCACTCCCTTGGGCAGCAAAACCCGCTTGACTTGCTGAAACCACTCGCGGCTGTAGACTTGGGTATCGCTGGAAGCGGTGGGAGATGTGAAGTCGCAAATCACCGCATGGAAGCAGGCATCGGGCAAGCCAGAGACAAACTCAAACGCTTCCTGGGTATGCACCATGACGCGATCGGTTCCCAAAGCAGATTCCGACTCAATCAGACTGCCCTGGTTATAGGGCCGAAACGTCGTTCTGGCGAGTTCCAGCACTTCTGGGCTGTAGTCCACCAGCACCACCTCGCCCACTTGGGGAAACTTCAGAACATCCCGCGCCGCCAAGCCGTCGCCGCCGCCACAGATCAGCACCCGCAAAGGAGTCTGCGGAAAGCGCTGCACCGCCAGGGCGATCGCCGGCCCCACCAGATGCTCGTGGTAGATCACTTCGTCTACCGTGTCGAACTGCAAGTCTCCGTTGATGTAGAAAGCAATTCCGTGGGCGTAGTGTTCAATGAAGAGGGAAGTTGGCATGGATCAATTCAACCAGAATCCAGGACGACTTGGGCAAGGCAGCTAAACTAAGCTCAATCATAGCTAGGGTGAGTCATCATCCGCGATCGCGCCTTAGGATTGATTTTGCCTGTGCCCAGCCGACCTAGGCCGAAACGCAAAGAAAGATAATGGTTAGCAAAACAAAGCTAGCAAAGCCAGCGACATATAGCTGTAAACAGAGAGCTTAGGACATTGGGTTAGGACATTAAAGCCAGCAAAGCAATTAATGACTCAGTAATGACTCAGTGGGATGGTTATGGGTTTAGCAGAATTTCTGGGCAAGCTATTCACTAGAAGCGGGGAGTTGCGGTAATGGGACAGTGGGCGATCGCGATCGGGATTAATCAATATCACAACTTTCAGCCTTTAAGCTGTGCCCAACAGGATGCCGAAGCGCTTCAGCAGCTTCTAGTGCAGGAAGGAATTCCTGTCCAGAACTGTCTGCTGCTGACAGACACTTCACCCCCGATCTTCGACAAGTCCACCTACCCCACCCAAGAGACGATCCAGACTTGGCTCGATTCCCTTAGTCAGCAGCCGTTTCAGGACGGCGATCGCGTCTGGTTTTTCTTTAGTGGCTACGGTGTCTGCCATGAAGGAGAGGATTATCTAGTGCCGATCGATGGCGACCCTTCCCGCATTAGTGACACGGCGCTGCCCTTCCGCGTGATTTTCGATCGACTACGGGCCATTTCTACGGCTTCAGTGCTGGTTTTGCTAGACATGAACCGCAGTCAGGGTATGGTTTCCAACGAAGTTGCAGGCAACCAGGTAATTCAGTTAGCCAAAGACACAGCCATCGCCACGATTCTGTCCTGCCAGCCCTGCCAGTTCTCTAGGGAAGTTGCAGGACTGGGGCATGGCGTGTTTACCGCGGCGCTGCTGGAAAAACTACACGCCTCCCAGACCGCCACTCTGGCTAACCTGAGCCGCTATCTCAGCGCCCGTGTTCCCGAACTGGGAGAACACCACCAGCGACCCATCCAGCAGCCGATCGTCATTAGCTCCGCTGCCCAGATGAACCAGCCAGTTTTGCCCCGCGAAGCTCTGGCGGTGGCATTGGGGCGATCGGGTCAGATCAATAATCCACCGCTCCAGACTGACCAGTCACCGTTTCAACTTCCCGATGCCGACCTCTGGCAAGCTCCCCGCAACGAATACGCGATTCCTAAGCCAACCCATCCTCCTACCCACAACACCATGACTTCCCGCAGCAACCCTCCCAACTCTGACTCAGGCCGTCCCGAAGAAATCTCCGACGCTCAGTTTTGGCGACCTCTGCTGCTCTGGGGCGGCCTGGCGGTGGTGGCTTTGCTGGGCGGGGTGCTGTGGAAGAACTGGAGCGCCATCACTCAAGGGTCACCAATTCCCAGTCCCACGGTTCAAGCTTCAGCTAGGCCAGGTGTTGCGCCCGCTGCTAGTCCAATTTTTTCATCGCCGCCTGTGGTGCAGTCTCCAACCAGTACTGCTGGAAAAGTTGCTCTAGATCGGGCCAGGGCCAGAACTAAGAGCGATCAGGTGACAGCTTATGCGGCGGCGATCCAAGAAGCCAGCAAGATTCAGCCCAGTCAGCCAGAGTACGGCGAGGCAAGACAGGCGATCGACGAGTGGAGTCAGGAAATCTTGAACTTGGCGCGGCAGCAGGCCAAGCAGCAGCAGTTCGATAGGGCAGTGCTGACGGCGGCCTACATCCCCAGCCCACGGGCTGACGGCAATCGAGAAGTTCAGTCTGAGTTGGAGCGCTGGTGTAAGGCTCTAAACCCCAACCCGCTCAAGGACACGGCGCAGCAGCAGGCCAGGGACTTCTGCCGGAAGCGGGGTCTGTAGCAGGAGCCACGATCGCTTGGGCATACCAGCTTTGTAGAGCCAGACGGTGAACTTCACGCCAGGGAAGGTTCTGCTCACGGGCGATCGCCGCGCAGTCTTCATATTCCGGCTGCACAGTGAGAGGAGAGTGATCGGCTGCTGCCCACGCCACTTTGATCCCCACGGTTCCGTACTCCGTCTGCACAGTCTGAATTTGACGCTGGAGGACTTGCCGTTGCTGAGTTGTTCGACGGATTCCCAAAGTCGTTGTCTCCCGAAAAATCACTGCTTCGCAAGCGGCAACGTCCTCTGGCTGGCACACCACTGTCAGCAGCATCCCCGGCCGTGATTTTTTCATGCTGATCGCTTGGGTAAACACATCTAAAGCGCCCAACTTCAGCAATGCCTCAAAGACATAGCCGATCGCCTGGGGGTTCAGGTCGTCGATTTGGGTTTCCAGGAGAGCGATCGTTTGGGTGGAAGCGGATGATCCACCCCCAGTAGACAACTCTGAAGACAACTTTGAAGACAAACCTGAGGCTGGGGCTGGAGAAGCGATCGCTGAGGTCGCTCCTATCTCAACTCCTGTCTCCCCCCGCTCCCCAATCCACAGGCGCAGAATGTTGGGCAGTGACAACTCTAGAGAACCCGCGCCCAGACCTGTCCGCAGCAGCGTCATGGCAGGGGGTGGGCCGAATTGGGTCGCTAGGGTCGTGACGATCGCCGCTCCAGTGGGCGTAACCAGTTCACGATCGATGCCATTGCTATAGAGGGGAACCTGGCGCAGTTCCCAGAGCTTCAGCACCGCCGGCACCGGCACTGGCAAACGACCGTGGGCCGCACGAACCGTGCCGCCGCCCGTAGGCAGCGCCGAGCAGTAGATCTGGTCAATGCCGAGCCAATCCAACCCTAGGCAGGTTCCGACAATATCCACGATCGCGTCTGTTGCCCCAACCTCATGGAAATGCACTTCTTCTGGCGGAATGCCATGCACAGATCCTTCGGCTTCTGCCAAGCGGCGAAACACAGCTAGGCTCCAAGCGGTGGCTCTGGGAGACAGGTGAGCGGAGTGAATAAGTTGCTCGATCTCCGGGAGGTGGCGGGGAGAGGTTGAGGTGGAAGAATGGTGGCTGTGAGTATGGCTGTGGGCTTGGGAGTGGCCGTGGTAGGAGCCGTGGTGATAGTGGGTATCAGAGTAATTGCTGTGGCTAGAGACGATCGTCTCCTGTCCTTGATCCATGCCAGCATCGGCCGTCAGGTCTACGTGGAGCTTTGTGGCACGTTGCCCATTGCGATGTACAGATTCTGCCCAAAGCTGATATTCCTCCGAAATGCCGAGTTTGTTCAGGTTCTCCACCAGATAGGTTAGAGGAACCCCCGCATCAACGATCGCGCCAAGGCACATATCCCCTGCAATTCCGGTGGGGCAGTCTAAGTAAACAATTTTGCTCATCAGTGATTGTCATATGGAGGGATCGGGACGGGATAAGCTGTTGCTTGACTCTGTTCATCTTCTCATTTTTGACTTGCTCCCTCTGCCCTAGGATTAACCAGAATTAGATGGCCACGCTTTACACCCTGCACCCCGACACACCCCAGAGCAGAACGATCGACACCCTGCGGGACGCCCTGCGAAAGGGAGCCGTGATGCTGTACCCGACCGATACGATGTATGCGATCGGCTGCGATCTCAGTTCTAAAACCGCTATTCAACGGGTGCGGCAGATCAAGCAACTCTCCAACGATAAGCCGCTTACCTTTCTGTGCCCGTCTCTATCAAACATTGCCCAATATGCCGTGGTGACGGACTCAGCTTATCGCTTCATGCGGCGGCTGGTTCCTGGCCCCTACACCTTTCTGCTGCCAGCTACCAAGCTTGTGCCCAAGTTGGTAATGAACCCCAAGCGTCGCACAACTGGAATTCGGGTTCCCAACCATCCGATCTCCCTGGCGCTAATGAATGCGCTAGAGAATCCAATTATTTCCACCTCAGCCCACATGACGGAGGAAGACGATCGGGCTGAGGTCCCCGTAGTTTCACGCTTTGAGCTATTCGACAACTTAGAGAAACTGGTGGACGTGATTATTGATGACGGTACGGAGCCGAGAAACGCTGTCTCCACCATTGTGGACTTGACTGAGGCGGAACCAATCCTGGTGCGGCGGGGTCTAGGATGGGAGGAAGCGGCCACCTGGACAGTAGAAACAAAGTGAGCCTGAGAAATAAAGTGAACCAGCCTGCCAACTGTCTACTAAATTGTCTACTGAATACTGAACCGATAGATGAGCAGGCAGGGTGATCTGGGACATTGGAGGGAACATCGAACCCCCTCCATCCCCATCGATTCAGGAAGAAACGCTGAGTTTCGGGATGCTTGCCTGCGATCGACTCACTCACCAATTGTCTATATCGGGACAACCACCTCAAAAAGTGACATAGCCTCACCCTGGCTTCACCGTAGCGGTAAACGTTCTTCCTGTAGGAAGTTTCAGCAGCCGAACCGAGTATCGAGTGGGTTGAGGGTAATCAGAATACTACTGCTGCCGCTTGCTGCAACGATCGTCTCTGGGCTGTTCTACCGTTTCTGTGCAACTACCAAGCCATGTTTGAATCTACCTCCTACCCTGCCTCTGATCCGTCTCCAGATTTTCCCGCAATTGCAGATTCCCTTGACTCGATCGAACAGTCTCCCAGCCGTAGTTCTGCGGGCTTCCTAGATCAGCAAGCTCTGACCCAAATTTTGGCCCGGGAGTTGCGCTCCGAGATTCCCACACCCTCCGGCAACGTGGAAGCATTGAGTCGTCGCATCACTGCTGAAGTCGAGCGCATTTGCCATAAGAGTGGACGAATTCAATCCTCTGGTCAGGGACGATCGTGGCAGTTGTCGTTGGCGCGTCACCGCCTGCAAAAGTGCTTGACCTACTACAAACTTGGCTCTCGCCAGGGACGAGTCGATCTGCACAGCACCTTGGGATCAATGGTCTACCGCTATGTAGCTCCTAGCCGAATGCAGCTGGGGTTTCAGGGACGCTACAACTTGATCGAAGACTTCCTGCAAGGGTTCTACACAGAGTCGCTGAAGGCGTTCCGGCGGGAGAACGAGCTGCCGGAGGACTACCAGCCGCGATCGCGCCTGGAACTAGCGGAGTACATGGCCTTCACTGAGCAGTATGCCAAGCGCCGGATCGGCTTGCCGGGAGGAACTCAGCAACTCGTGGTGCTGCGGGCGCAGCGCTTTGGGCAGCGCCAGCCCCAAGAAGTATCGGTGGACATTGAGCAAGCCCTGGAGTCCCCCAGAGGTGAAGAAGCCGAAGCCCACAACCGTAGCTCGATCGCCCAGAAACTTCGGGAACATATGGTTGCTGATGCCGCCGACACCTCAGCCGATGGGGTGTTGCGCGATCGGGTGGTCTCGGAGCTAGTCGCCTATCTGGAATCTCAGGGACAAGCTGAGTGCGTGGATTACCTGCTGCTGAAACTGCAAGACCACTCCGCACCTGAGATCGACGAGATTTTAAACCTCACACCCCGCCAGCGCGACTATTTGCAGCAGCGCTTTAAGTACCATGTGGAGAAGTTTGCGCTGTCCCAAAACTGGAAGCTGGTGCATGAGTGGCTGGGCGCAGACCTAGATCAAAATCTGGGTTTGTCCGCGCAGGAGTGGGAGATATTTTTGAATAAGCTCACTCCAGAGCAATCCCGCTTGCTGGAACTAAAGCGATCTCAAGCCGCGGATGGCGAAATTTTGCGCGACCTGAAATGCACGGCCAAGCAACTACAAAAGCGATGGGAGGCCCTGCTAGATTTAGCTCGGCAAACCCGCAACCAAAACTAGCAAGCGATTAGCGAAGAACTACAGCCAATGCAACCATCGGAAGCGTAAAGAGTTTCTGTTGGCGTTGGCTTTGACCTCCTGTTTCCCAAGTTTTGGTTCTCAAGCTCAGGTAGAGGCTTAGCGCTCAGCGAACTTTGCTGGTCATGCTTTGCAGACGGCTACTCAACACTACCAATAGATTCCTAGCTACTTCTGGATCTTGCCGTAACACTCCATCAAATTTATCTGCTTGGATAATCAGCGATCGACAATACTCCGAGGCAGCTACCACCGAAGCAGAACGTCTTTGTCGAGTTAAAACGCCCATTTCTCCGATCGTTTCTCCTTTGTTCA
>DATNQR010000193.1:0-10686 GCA_036703905.1 Thermosynechococcaceae cyanobacterium | reverse complement strand
TTTGGCTTCTTTGCCTTCGTTGTTGCTGTGCTGATGCTGGGCCCCCAGAGCCGCGATACGAACTTCGTCCTCAACTTCTTCTGGGCCTGGTGGTGGCTGGGAATTCTAGTTGCCTTTCCCTTCGTTGGTCGCCTCTGGTGTTCCGTTTGCCCGTTCATGATCTACGGCGAAGTGGCGCAAAAGCTCTCGCTGTGGCTGTTTCCTCGTCGGCTGTTGCCCTGGCCGCGCCGGGAAGCCGAGCAGTGGGGCGGCTGGTTTCTCTTCGGGCTGTTCGCCCTAATTCTGCTGTGGGAGGAACTTTGGGATCTGGAGAACACAGCTTACCTGTCCGGCTGTCTGCTGCTGCTGATCACGGCTGGGGCAGTGATTTTTTCCCTCCTGTTCGAGCGGCGATTTTGGTGTCGGTATCTGTGTCCGATCGGCGGCATGAATGGACTGTTTGCCAAGCTCTCAGTGATCGAACTGCGGGCCCAGCAAGGAACCTGTTCCGCCACCTGCACAACCTATCAATGCTACAAAGGCGGGCCGCAAAAAGGTGAAGGACTAGAAACTGGCGGCTGTCCGCTCTACTCCCACCCTGCCCAACTAGAGGACAACCGCGATTGTGTCCTTTGCATGACCTGTCTGAAAGCTTGCCCTCACCGATCGGTGGAAATCAACCTGCGGCCGCCTGGCATCGAACTCTGGACAACCCACCAAGCCACCGCCTACGAAGTCTCCCTGCTGTTTCTGCTGTTCGGCGCAGTTTTCCTGCATCGCCTGCCAGAGATCGAAGCTCAATTCGGCTGGAATCTACACCTGGATAACTTTGGGATTCATGCAGGAGTTTCAGTGCTGGCATTGCTGGTTCCCGGCACGATCGCCCTCCTAGCCCACGCTTTCACACGTTTACTAAACCCGATCTGCAAGCGCCCCTTTGTGGAGCTGGCTTACGGATACCTGCCCTTCGTTCTGGGAGCCAGCACAGCCCACTACCTGAGACTCAGCCTCACTGAAGCTGGCCGAATTATCCCCGTCACCTTTGCAACCTTCGGCTGGGGCACAGCCCAACTACCGATCGCCGTTGCTCATCCCGCCGTGATCTCTTTCCTGCAAGCCTTTACCTTAATTTTCACCTTCTGGCTCAGCGTGTTTCTGACTCAGAAAATCGCCCGTCTGCCCTTCCTCAAGTTGCTGCCGCAGCATCTGGCGCTGGGGGCGATCGGCTCTCTAATGTGGGTGGTGATTGTCGGTTGGTGAGGCAAGACAGCAACTTGAGATTGTCCTCATAGACATATCCCTCTAACCTGGAATGGGACTGACTTGCTTCCCTACGGACTTATTGACCTACGATCGTACCTCCTATGCCACGCCAAATCATCAAAACCGATCGTGCTCCCGCTCCAGTCGGCCCGTACAACCAGGCGATCGTAGCAGGTGGGCTGGTGTTTGTTGCAGGGCAGATTGCCCTCGATCCAGAAACGGGGGCGATCGTTGGTGAAGGCAATGTAGCAGCCCAAACTGAGCGGGTGCTGGAAAGCCTGAAGGCCATACTAGAAGCCGCCGGAGCCACACTGCATAGCGTAGTCAAGACCACGATTTTCCTGGCAGACATGAACGACTTCGCCACTGTGAATGCTATTTACGCCCAATACTTTGAAGAAGCAACTGCCCCAGCCCGTGCCTGTGTGGAGGTATCCCGCTTGCCCAAGAATGTGCGAGTGGAGGTGGACTGCATCGCCGCGATCGAGCCAGGCTAGACAAGCTCTCGCTCTATTGATTGGAGACAGGGGTATGTTTCTCAGTTTCTCCAGCACCAACTTCGGGCGGTAGGGATTCAACTAGAAACGGCCTTGTGTTGGCGCAAGCAGTTCAGGAGAAGCACCGCCCAAAATCAGCACCTAGAATCAACGTTAAACTGGCAAACCGATTAGAATAAGGGATGGGTGCTTCGATCGACCCCATAATTTCACTCCGGTTGCTTCCTGCTATGACTCAGGTTCTCCCTAAGCAAACTCAAACCGTCATTCGCTCAATGCAGTATCGAGACTGGGAAGCAGTGGAGCGGCTGCATACGGCAGAGCTTGAAGCAGATCTCCCCAGTTGCTCGATCGACCCAGATCGGTCACTAAAGCAACTCTACCCGCCTCGGTGGAACCGTCTCTCTAGAGGCGTGAGCTTGCTGCTGAATCCGGTTCGGCAGTCATTCGGTACATTCTTAGCAGAGCGAGAGGGCAAAATCCGAGGACTGATTCGCGTTTCGCCCTTCAACCGCACCCGCAGCACTTGGCGGGTCGATCGCGTGGTGGTTCAAAGCGCTGCTTCTGAAGCGATCGCCGAGGAAGCGAGTCCCTCTGCTGAAGCTGCTTCTCTCCAGCGTCCTCTGCTCTCCGAAGTCGGCTCTCAACTACTGCGCTACTGTTTTGAGTCCATTTGGGAAGCCCGTACCTGGTTGCTGGAAGTAGACATTAACCACAAGGAAGAACTGGCACTGTACCGGCAAAACGGTTTCCAGCCCTTGGCCCACCTCACCTACTGGAATCTTGTGCCCCCCCTGCTGCAAGAACTAGCAGAGCGAGAGCCGGATTTGCCTAATTTGTTGCCCATCAGCAATGCCGATGCTCAACTGCTCTACCAACTCGACACTGCCGCCATGCCGCCGTTGGTGCGTCAGGTGTTCGATCGCCACATCTTTGACTTCAAAACTAGCTTATTTGGTTCTCTGATTCAGGGTATGAAGAACTGGTTGAGTCATAGCGAGGTGGTCAGTGGCTATGTATTTGAGTCGCAGCGCAAAGCCGCGATCGGCTACTTCCAGGTTCGCCTCAGCCGCGATGGAACCCAAACTCATCAAGCCCAGCTAACGGTTCATCCTGCCTACACCTGGCTCTACCCCGAACTGCTGGCCCAAATGGCGCGCATCGCTCAGGAATTCCCTGGGTTGTCGCTTCAGCTTGTCTCCTCGGATTATCAGCCAGAGCGAGAAGAGTATCTGGAACATATCGGAGCTAGCCGAACTGCCCACACGCTGATGATGTCGCGATCGGTGTGGCACAAAGTGCGAGAATCCAAGCCCATCGGGGAGGGACTACAGCTTGCTGATGTGTTGCAAAATCTCAAGCCAGCCCGTAAGCCCATTCCTAGCCGCATCACAGTTGCCAATTTGGAGGCGGCTACTTCTTCAATATCATCCCCAACCGGCGATCCTACCAATATCAATCCAGCGCCTCGCCCTGCTACTCCTCCAGAGCCAAGCTGTAACGGCAAATCCCTTCTCAGCCCCAGCGATTTCTCTGATCCACCCCAGGAAGGGCCCTGCTGTTAGGGTCAATGAGAAGTTCGAGAATTTCTGCTCTGGGGCTGGATGTAGGTAAACGTCGGATCGGTGTGGCAGGTTGCGATGGCACAGGGTTGATTGCTACCGGACTCACGACGATCGAGCGCAAATCCTTTCTCCAGGTGATCGATGAACTGCGCTGGATAGTAGCGGATCGACAGGTGCAGATTTTGGTGGTGGGTCTGCCCTACTCTATGAACGGAGCGTTAGGATTTCAGGCCTGCCAGGTGCAAAAGTTCGCCCACTCGGTTTCCACAGCCCTGCAACTGCCTCTGGAATATGTGGACGAACGGCTTACATCATTTCAAGCAGAGCAGATGCTTTTGGCAGAGGGAATTTCTCCATCTCGCAACAAAGGCTTGATCGATCGCAAAGCAGCGTCCCTGATTCTGCAACAATGGTTAGATGAACGCCGCCGAGCTATCGCTGTTCAGCCCTCCTCTGAACTGTCAGAGGAAGAGGACGCGATCGACGCAACTTAGCATTTATGATTAGCATCCAGGAGATGTGCCTTCATAAGAGCCAGTAGTGTTTAGCTGGCGACGTTTATAATTAGCGCGTTGAGAAGGGAGAGTCCAGGAATGGATGATGACATTGAAGAAGTAGAAACCGTAACTCTGACGGATGCCGCCGGGCGGACGATCACCTGCACTGTCGAACACTCGATCGAGATTGAAGAGCAGGACTATGTGTTGCTGCTTCCAGTAGACTCACCCGTCGAAATTTTTGCCTGGCAAGAAGATGGCGATGAGGAAGAACCCATTCCCGTCGAAGACGAGCGTGATATTGATGTGCTGTTTTCGATCGCCAAAGCCGTGCTAGAAGAGCAAAACCTCACCTTAAAGCGCACGGCTGTCACTCTGACCGTAGAGGGAGACCTGCCTGAAACTGAAGATGATTCTGAGTTTCTGGAGGGAGATGAGGACGAAGAAGAACTGCAATTTTTAGCCAGTTTCTACCATGAAGAGCAAGAATTTGGGGTGTATGCTCCTCTCGATCCGTTCTTCATTCTGGCTCGTCTAAATGAGAACGATGAGCCGGAACTGCTCTCCCCAGAGGAGTTGGAGAAAATCGAGCCAATGTTGCCCATGATTGAAGACCAGTTGCTTGATCAGTTTGAGTAGACCAATCAGCGATCGTAATTTCCCCGAAAACCGCCCACAACGCCAGGATATGGCAACATAGGTGAGGGTCGGGGTAATTGGATTGCTGATTGCTGCAAGCTGATGCAGTTTAACCATGAAGTTGAAATGGATTTCTAAAGGATCGCTGATTATGATCGTGCTTTTGGGCGCGATCAGCGTTTCTACATGGCAAGGTTGGCGCTGGTGGAGTTGGGCCACCGCCGCTTCGTCTTCAGCACCCAGCCAGAAGCCCTTGCGTCTGCAAATTCGTCCCGGAACTTCTGCTCAGGAGATCGGACAAGATTTGCAAACTCTGGGGGTCATCCGCTCCACGGCGGCCTGGGATCTGTGGACACGCTGGCTGCGGCTGCGGGAACCGCAAGGCGGCTTCAAAGCCGGAACCTACCAACTGTCTGTTACGGAACCGATGCAGACGATCGCCAGCAAAATCTGGACAGGCGACACCGTGCAACTCAGCTTCACCATCCCGGAAGGCTGGTCGCTGCGTCAAATGGGCGCGTACTTCCAGCAGCAGGGCTACTTTTCTGCCCAGGAGTTTTTCAAGGCCGCTGAGGAGTTTCCCATTGCTGCCTATCCCTGGCTACCCGCTGACTTGCCAAGCGGTGCGGTGCGGCTAGAAGGATTCCTGTATCCCGACACGTACCAGGCTGCCGCAGGCATCACTCCCAAAGCGGTGCTGAAGCAGATGATCGATCGATTTGAGCAGGTTGCGCTACCGATCTACCAGCAGAAAGGGCAATCCTCCCTGAGTTTGACCCAGTGGGTTACGCTGTCGAGTATTGTCGAGAGAGAAGCTGTAGTTCCGTCGGAGCGCCCCGTCATTGCCGGCGTGTTTCTCAATCGCTTGAAGAAAGAGATCCCTCTGGGAGCCGATCCCACGGTGGAATATGGCTTAGGAATTCAGCAAACCCCGGATAAGCCCCTGACTTTACAGGAAGTGAGAACTCCCTCTCCCTACAACACCTACTTAAATCCGGGACTACCGCCAACAGCGATCGCCAGTCCTGGTGTAGCCAGTCTCAAGGCTGTTCTTAACCCAGCTAGTACAGACTATCTCTACTTTGTAGCACGTTACGATGGCACGCACGTCTTCAGCCGTACCTTGGAAGAACATCAAGCGGCCCAAAATAACATCCACGATCAACGCGACACCAAAAACTCAAGCAAGAAGTGACCGCTATCCTCACCCTTTCCTCCCCTCTATGACCTGGAGCAAATTCCTACAACCTGATCTGGTACTTGGCGGCTCAATCTTGAACCTGACGATCGAGCTGTTGCAGCAACACAACTTGAAAGGTCTGGTGCTGGACGTGGACGAGACTCTTGTGCCCATGCGCATAAGTGAAGTGTCGGAGGAGCTTTTGCCTTGGGTGGAGTCGGTGCGCCAGGTGGCGGCTCTCTGGTTGGTTAGCAACAACATCAGCGAACCTCGAATCAAGCGCATTGCTGAGGCTCTGGATCTACCCTACATTTCGGCAGCCGCGAAGCCGTCGCGGCGCAAGCTCAGGCGCGCCGTGGAAGCAATGGATTTACCAGCAGAGCAGGTAGCTATGGTGGGCGATCGGCTCTTTACCGATGTGCTGGCAGGCAACCGTCTAGGAATGTTCACTGTGCTGGTGGAGCCGATGGTTGAAGTCGATCAAGTGCCTCAGCGCTCCACGGTTCATGCTTTCGAGGTCTGGTTGTCTCAAGCTCTGGGAGCTTCCCTGTTGCCCCATAGCCGTCCTAAGTAGGCATGAAGGTCTGTCAGCTAGTGTTAAACATCCTAAGTTTCAGTCTCTGTGTAGCTGTAGACAGGCAACTTATGACATTGGGTTTACGGGGGCGTGGCGTTGCCCCCAGATAGGAGTTCACCCCTGTACCCCGTCCTAACCTACAAGGCTAGGCTATGAATACTCGCGTGAAGCGTCAATCGGCGTTGCTGAATCTTGCTATGAATTCTGGTGACGAACCTGTTGCAAAGTCTCTCCCCGTCTGGAATCTCGATCGTCGGTTCATAGCGTCATTCAGCAACGCCCGTCAATCCTTACCCGTAAAAGCATCGGCGTTTTATGCTTTTAGGGTTGCACGGAAAAACGGTCAGACGCACCTCCAGAAGTTTCTCCGTCAGCGTTCTTTCATGCCCTCTTATTTTCGCGCCATTGCATGGCTCAAACTCTAGTTATCAAAATTGGCACATCTAGCCTGACCCACCCAGAAACGGGATTGCTGGCTCTGGCCACGATCGCCGCCCTGGTCGAAGTCCTCAGCCGTTTGCGGCGGCAGGGACATCAAGTGGTGCTGGTGTCGTCAGGGGCAGTGGGAGTAGGTTGTGCGCGATTGGGGCTGACGGAGCGACCCCGCAGCATCGCGTTGAAGCAAGCAGTAGCGGCCGTGGGTCAGGGGCGGCTGATTCGGATTTACGATGACTTGTTCAACTCGCTTCAGCAGCCGATCGCCCAGGTTCTCCTGACGCGGGGCGATTTAGTGCAGCGCAGCAGCTATTTGAATGTGGAGCGAACTTTTCAAGAACTGCTGCACCTAGGCGTGATTCCGATCGTCAATGAAAACGACACTGTGGCAGTGGACGAACTCAAGTTTGGCGACAACGACACTCTTTCAGCCCTGGTAGCCAGCTTGGTTCGAGCCGATTGGCTGTTTCTGCTCACCGATGTCGATCGGCTTTACTCCGCCGATCCCCGCACTGACCCTACTGCCAAACCGATCGTCCGCATCAGCGACATGGAGCAGCTTAAGGAACTTCAGGTAAAAATCGGCGCTTCAGGTTCTCAGTGGGGCACAGGCGGCATGACGACGAAAATTGCGGCAGCTCAGATCGCGACGGGAGCCGGAGTGCGAACAGTGATCACCCACGGACGATCGCCCCACTATTTGGAGAAGATCCTTCAGGGCGAGGCGATCGGAACTCAGTTTGAGCCTCAGCCCCGCCCCACCAGTGCCCGCAAGCGCTGGATTGCCAATGGATTAGTGCCTGCGGGGAAGCTCTATCTGGATGATGGAGCGGTTCGTGCGGTTCGCAACGCTGGAAAATCTCTTTTGCCTGCTGGGATCGTCGCCACCGAGGGCACGTTTGAGAGCCAGGATGCAGTAGTACTGTGCGATCGTGCTGGACAGGAAATAGCCAGGGGATTGGTCAACTACAGCAGCGAAGAACTACAAAAAATTCAGGGCTTCCAGTCTGAGGCGATCGCGGCCATCCTGGGATACTCCGGTGTGGAAACCGTCGTTCACCGCGATAACCTAGCTTTGCTGAGGTAGCGGCAATGAGCCTCAGACGCGACGCTCTCCCACCATCATCTGAGACGACGATCGCGGCACGGAGTTGCGAGCTTGAGGCGGATAGTTTTTAACGGGAACCGAGGCATCAGTCAGGATCTCTAGATTCAGCCGATAGCCCACATTACGAACGGTTTGGATCAGGTTAGGCTGGCGAGGGTCAACCTCGACCTTCTTCCGTAGCGAGAGGATGTGTGTGTCCACAGTCCGAGGATTGTCGATCGCGTCTGGCCAGGCTCGCCGCAGCAGTTCCGATCGACTCAAAGCCATTCCTCCCGCCTGAGCCAGCACATACAGCAAGCTGAACTCTTGGGGTGTGAGTTCAATCAAATCACCCTTGAACCGCACCCGCCGATGCACCAAGTCAATCTTAAGATCGCCGTAGTCTAGCGATGCAGGGGGCGCAGAAGTTTTGGTGCGTCGCAGGAGAGCCTCTATCCTAGCTAGAAGCTCCTGCATCCCAAAAGGTTTGGTCAGGTAGTCGTCTGCCCCAGCCCGCAGGCCTGTCACAATGTCCACCTCACTAGTCCGAGCAGACAGCATTAGAATGAGTACCTGCTGCTGCTGAAGCCATCGACAAAACTCAACTCCATCCCCATCAGGAAGCTCAGAATCCAGGATGACTAGCGTGGGCTGGCGATGTAGAAACACATCTCTAGCTTGATGGATTCCGGCAGCCTGGTAAACCCCAAACCCGGCTTGCTGCAAGTGCCATCCCAGCAACGATCGCAGATGCGGATTACCTTCAACAATTTGAATAATAGAGGAAGCTCCCACAGGGATGTCCGTCTCTTGAGGTTTATGGGTTTAAACTTAACAGAGCCGCCCATAACTGTTTGTAATCATCACTACTCCCCTAGCTTCTGTCAGAAGTCGGTGGGGCAAAGAGACAAGCAAGTTTTTTGAAAAAAATTACAACAAACTTGAGATAGAGCAAGAACTGGGTTCACTAAAGTTAAAATGGGAACATCAGCACTAAGCATCTCTCAGGCTCAAAGGTTCGCTCAGCAGTTTTAAGATCGATCGTTGTTCATCATTCCAGTCGTTCAGTTATCTTGCAGACATTAAAACTCAACTATGTTACAGGATACTTTGACCATTCGTTACTACCAAAGGCTCACCGACGCGCTGGTGGATCTGTGGAACCGGGGCTACCGCTTTGATGACCTCCGCCTTTACCTGGATGGCTATCTGAACGCCCTCAAGCAAACAGGAGCACTAGAGACCTACTTGATTCATCGCTTGGAGGAAGAAGTCACTCGCTACATCTATGACCCCTCAAACTTTGCGATGCCCGAACCCGAACCCGAAAGAGACTACCGCTAAAGCAAAATCCCTGTCATCATTGCGATGGCAGGGATTTTAAGCTAAAGACGATCGCCCTAAGAAGCGAGGGCAACTTCTAGCATCTGCTGAAGTTCACCATTTTGGTAAAGCTCAATCAGGATATCTGAGCCGCCGACAAACTCACCGTTGACATAAACCTGGGGTATGGTCGGCCAGCTAGAGTATTCCTTGATGCCCTGTCGCACTTCTGGATCTGCCAGGATATCGAAGGTCTCAAAAGGAGCGCCCAGAGCGTTGAGGATTTGTACCACGTTGTTGGAGAAGCCGCACTGAGGCATGAGCTTGTTGCCCTTCATGAATACCATGATCTTATTTTGTTTGATCAGGCTGTCAAGGCGCTGTTGGGTTTCTGGAGTCATGGGTTTAAGCGTTTGAAGTGAAGTGGGTAAGCAGAGCAAAGCAAGAATTGAGTCGGTTCCCGGTCAAAAGATCCGAGTTGGAAGGGTTTCAGGCGAAACATTTGCCTAGACGGATTGAGTGGCAGCCCAAGTTTGGGGAGTGTAGGTTTTCAGGGAGAGGGCGTGAATTGCTTCAGTTGCCATTGCCTGTTGCACTGCGCCATAAACCATCTGGTGCTGCTGCACCGATCGCTTTCCCTCAAACAAATCTGAGATGACTGTAACCTCGAAGTGCTCACCGTCGGGACTAAGAGCCTGAACTTCGGCATCGGGCATTGCAGCTCTGATCATGGCCTCGACTTGTTTTGGTTCAATCATTCACCCTCCTGGCTCATCCTAACGATCGTGTTTCTCGATCTCCAGTCTAAAACATCCCTTCTAGCTAGGGGGGCGATTGCTAGCGAGAACTGGACTGATCGCGAGGAAAGGGCGCATCGACAAAGCCGAGTTCTAAAAGTTGGCGATAGGCGCGTTTGCCCAAGTCGCGAGTAGGTTGTTGGCTACGGACAATCTGAATTAGCAGAGGAACTGCCAGTTCGGGCTGGTTTTGGGCCCGATGCACCAGCGCCAGTTGGTAGGTAGCTTCATCGCGGAACTGGGCACTCTCCAGAGCCTTGCGACGGTTTGCCTCAAAAATGCGGTTGTCGATTCCTGAGAAGCTGCCTGATAAGTCTTGATAGAAATTAGACAACTGGTTGAAGACCTGCCGTGCATCCTGAAGCTTCTTCAGCGCTGAGGGGTAATCTTGAGCAGACACATGTTGGCTGGCCTCCGTCAGTAACCGTTGCCCTCCCTGCATACTCAAAAGGCTGTTGTCCTGTCCTGTCGGCTGGAGAACGTTCGGACTGTCCGGGGTAATGGGTTGAGCCTGGTTTGTTCCGGTGGGCAAAGGTTGGGCTGAACCTGCCGGGGCCGTAGATTGAGCCTGACCGATCGCGGGCAGCAGCAAAACGCTGGCAGCGATCGATAGCGAAACCAAACCGGGATAACGAAGCGGACGGAGAGAGCCGAAGGATTTCATGAGGAGCCTTGAAGATGAAAGGGACGGGACACTAGACAGTAGGTATATTATCACTCTCCTTTGCGATGCGCCTGAGTGGTGGGGTTGGGCGGCAGGACGATCGCGAGAGAGATTAACAGTCAATTGACGCACCAGTAGCTTAGAGTCACGGCAGATTCCCTTGCACAAAAACAGACCGTCCTA
>DATNQR010000192.1:0-6048 GCA_036703905.1 Thermosynechococcaceae cyanobacterium | reverse complement strand
CATCCCACAACGATCGCACAGCCGCGTTTTCTGCAATCATTTCTTCCTTTGCAGGACGCTGCATTGCTGTGTAAATCCGAGTTAACTTTAATGAGAATGAGCTTTGGCTTACCTGTGTCTCAGGAAAGATTTCGTCCGGTGAGTCGAGTAAGGCTTGCTTGCCCTCACAAAAATCCCTACCGTCAGGGCTGCAAATTTATGTAATCCTGGATCATGCAAATAACCCTACAACAGCAAGCGGCAGCGCCACAGATGGCGTTTGCGGAGGGTTTCACAGAAATGATGGCGTAACACTCGGTGTAAGCAGGAAGGGCAAACCTATGGACGACAAACTGATGCTCATGATCCCCGGGCCAACCCCGGTTCCAGAGCAAGTACTCTTGGCAATGGCAAAGCACCCGATCGGGCATCGCAGCGGTGACTTTTCCAAGATCATTGAGGAAATCAACCAGAGCCTCAAATGGCTACACCAGACCCAGAATGATGTGCTGGTTTTGGCAGCAAGCGGCACGGGGGCGATGGAAGCGGGGATTATTAACTTCCTGAGTCCAGGCGATCGCGTCCTTGTTGGCTCCAACGGCAAGTTTGGGGAGCGCTGGGCCGAATTGTCCGAGGCATTCGGGCTTCAGGTCGATCGCATCTCTGCTGAGTGGGGCCAGGCGATCGATCCAGAACAGTTCCGCGCTGCTCTGGAAGCCGACACCGCCAAGACTATCAAAGCCGTCATTCTCACCCACAGCGAAACCTCCACGGGTGTCCTCAACGACTTAGAGACGATCAATCGCCACATCAAAGCCCACGGCGCTCTAAGCATTGTGGATACCGTTACCAGTTTAGGGGCATACAACTTGCCCGTGGACGCTCTGGAACTAGACGTGGTGGCATCGGGTTCGCAAAAAGGCTACATGATTCCGCCGGGGCTGGGATTTGTGGCGGTGAGTCCCAAGGCGTGGGAGGCTTACAAGACCGCCAAACTGCCGCGCTACTACCTGGATTTGGGCAAGTACCGCAAGAGTGCCGCTAAAAACACTACCCCGTTCACTCCACCGATTAATCTATTCTTTGCCCTTCACGCTGCGTTGAGGATGATGCAGGCAGAAGGGTTGGAAAACATCTTTGCCCGCCACCAGCGCCATACTCAGGCAACCCGCGCCGCAATTCGCGCTTTGGAGTTGCCCCTGTTTGCTCCAGACAATGCCGCCAGTCCCGCCATCACCGCTGTTGCGCCCGATCGCGTCGAAGCCGAACAAGTGCGATCGATCATGCGGAAGCGCTACGACATTGCCCTAGCGGGTGGACAGGATCATCTCAAGGGCAAGATATTCCGTATCGGACATCTGGGCTTTGTCAGCGATCGTGACATTCTCTCGGCGATCGGTGCGCTAGAAGCCACCCTGCAAGAGCTAGGCTACGAAAACTTTTCTGCGGGCGCTGGCGTTGCTGCCGTCGCAAAGGTTTTCGCTAACTCCTAGCGGCTGTTATGCTGCCTCTTCAACCCCGCTACAATAGTCAAAGCCACAGAACACCCCAGCTTCCACACCCCAGCTTCCATAGTGACTGACGATCGGCCCACTCCCGATTACCAGAAAGTGATTGCCGCCAGCCACTACGGATTGCTGGGGGTTCCGGTTTCAGCGTCCGTGCGGGAAGTTCGGCAAGCCTACCGGGAATTGAGCAAGCAGTATCATCCCGATACAACGCTCCTGCCGAGGGAAGTGGCGATCGAGCGCTTCCGCCAGCTTAACG
The DNA here is from genome assembly GCA_036703905.1 of Thermosynechococcaceae cyanobacterium. Taxonomy (GTDB): domain Bacteria; phylum Cyanobacteriota; class Cyanobacteriia; order Leptolyngbyales; family Leptolyngbyaceae; genus DATNQR01. The sequence goes on along the minus strand of DATNQR010000192.1, from coordinate 4,302 downwards.
AAGCCTACGCTATCCTCAGCAATCCAGAGCGGCGATCGATCTATGATCAAAAAATCGGCTATTCTCGCGTTTCCGTGGTGCAGCCCTTACCCAACCTGAACTTTTCCCCTTCAAAAACGCGACCCGTCCCATCGTCTTCTGCCTACCTTGATCCCACTGATCGCCCCCTTTCTGCCGGAGAAGTGTTTGCGCTGTTCATTCTAGGACTGACGTTTCTGATGTGCTTGGTGTTGGCGATCACGATTGGGCTAACCAGAGGAGAAGCAATGTTTCAGCCTTTCTCAACTCAAACTCCACCTGGGCAGCAAGTAACTCGATCGTCTGCCGCTTCGCAACCCTCGTTAACGCCCCTGCTGCCCCCTGCCCCACCAGTCCACCCGATCGATTCCTCTATCCCCTAGCTGCATGACTCTTCCCCCCGCCAATACGCCGTTGTATAATCACCCCTTGCCTGAGATCGAGGAGTGGCTGAGTCAGCAGGGTTGTCGCCAAGACTCTGACGATCTGCACTGCTGGCAGGTGCAGCGTGCCGCGTGGAAAGCTGAACTTCGTCTGGAAACCGACCAACTGACTATCCGATACTTTGATTTCGGGGAAGGCGATCGTGCCGTCCAACGGGCGTTTAAGTACTCCCTCAGCCGTCAAGATCTGGAGGATGCAATCTTCTCTGGCCCGTGATGCGGAATGAAGGAAAGTTGAAAAGCCCAGGGTGCGACCTGATAAAGCTGGGTCACATCCTGGGCCTTTAGGATGAAGAGGTTATCCGGTTTCCGGGCAACCACTAGTTCAAGCGCTAGTTTGAAGGCACGATCGGCTTGCGGGCAATCAGGTACTTACTCATAAAGTGAACCTGTGTTGAGATCTCCTGGAAGCCAGACTGCTGCAAACGCAGTTCCAAATCATCAGTGATGTAGTGCCGATAGTATGGCTCGTGGAACATGGATGGGAAATTCTCCATTAAGGGTTCCATGTCGGGCGAATCGCTCATCTGGATTGAATCGCAGATGATGAACGTGCCCCCCGGTTGCAGCACCCGAAACGCTTCCTCGATCGCCTCTTGCCGTGCCTGAGCCGGTAGCTCATGGAACAGAAAAACGCAGGTGACGGCGTGGAAGTAGTTATCTAAGTAAGGCAACGCTTCGACATTAGCCTGGATCAACTGGGGCAGTTCCCCCGGAATCTCCGTCAGCAAATCATTTGCCTTCCGCAAATACGCCGGGGACAAGTCAACGCCGTACAGCGATGCTTTAGGCAGCATTCCCCGAATCATCCGCAGCGTCCGCCCCGTACCGCAAGCCATATCTAAGATGCGCGTCTGGTGGGCTGGAACAGCGCTAAAGGCTTGCAAGCCTTGCTTCAGAGGAGCCAGAATCCGCCGCCGCATTGGGTCGGCGGAACCGTTGAACAGAATTTCCACCTGCAAATCATAAAGATTCGCGGACAGGTCGCTGAGATAGCCGTTGGTTTGATGGTGAAAGTTTTGCAGATAGTAGCTGGGGTAGCCGCTGGTTTCAATTTCCGAGGAGAAGTCTTGATAGCGCTTCTGGTTAGCTCGTTCCCAGATCTGCGGCGTATCAAGCCACACCATTGGGTAGTAGCGGAAGAAATCCTCCCAAGGGTTATCAAACAGAAGACTGGTGGGATACACGCCGCGCTCTGCGTCTTGCCAGTCGGTTTCCAATACTTGATTCAATCGCTGCTGCACCTTCAGCAGTAGATCCATGGGAATCTGTTTGCCTAAACGCTCTTTGGGTGGGGCGATCGTGTTGAGGAGTTGAGTACTAAGGGTCTTGTGGGCCAGACCAAAATAGCTTTTGCCTTGCTGAAAGGTTTGATATGCCAGTTTTGTCAGTAGCTCAGGCATGGGTCTAAGAAATACGCAAATTACTTCCTTAATCTTAACGAATCTTCATCTGAAGGGTTAAGGTTTTCTCGTTAGGTTGTATCGACATTCTGAATTGAAGCTTTCAAGCTCCATCACCTTCAGTCGATTTACCTTCAGTCAATTTAAAGACCAGCAGAACTTAATTAACTTGTGGAACTCACAAGGTTCTGGAAACAAAAGTTCTGAATGAAATCTAAAACCTGTTCTAATAGCTCCCCTCTGCTTGGGCCCAACTACTCAGGCACTTAGCAAGTTCTAATCTAACTTTCATTCAAAGGCAGATCGCTACCGTGATACTCGTGATACTAACAAGAAGCCTCCAAGGAGGATGGAATGCTTAGGAAACCGATCGGGCGGGGAGTGACCGCTTTGAGGCAAAGACCATCGCTATTTCTGATGCAGGAAGCGGCTTGCTGAAATAGTAACCTTGGGCGCTGTCGCAGTCGATCGTCCGCAGAAAATCCAGTTGCGCCTGAGTTTCCACCCCTTCCGCCAACACCTTCAGCCCTAAGCCTCTTCCCAAGGCCACTACTGCCTTGACGATCGCTGCATCGCTGGGATTGGTGAGGGCATCCCGCACAAAGGACTGATCAACCTTGAGAATGTGGAAGGGAAAGTGCTTGATAGCGCTGAGGGACGAGTAGCCTGTGCCGAAGTCATCCATCGCAATTTGAATGCCCGCTTGCTGGAGTTGTTGCAGCATGGCGGTGGTGAAGGCAATGTTGTGCATGGCCGCACTCTCGGTGATCTCCATCTCCAAATAGCGGGGGCTAACGCCAGTTTCCTGAAGGGTTTGAATAATGCTGCTGACCAGATTGGGCTGCTGGAACTGTTGGGCAGACAGGTTGATGGCAATGCGAATCGGAGGCAAACCCGCCGATCGCCAAGCCTGATGCTGATGACACGCTTCCCGCAGCACCCAGTCACCGATCGCGCAGATCAGTCCTGTTTCCTCCGCCAAAGGAATGAACTGAGCGGGAGAAACAAACCCCAAGCGGGGATGCTGCCAGCGAATCAGCGCCTCCACACCCAAGATCTGATTAGTTTTGAGGTCAATTTGGGGCTGGTAGTACAGTAAGAACTCGTTTCTGACCAATGCCCGGCGCAGATCACTTTCCAGAATCAATTCAGCCAGCGCTTTCTGGTTCATGCCCTCAAAGTAGAGCTGGTAGTTGTTTTTGCCCTGCTGCTTCACCTGATACATAGCAGAGTCAGCGTTTCTCATCAGCGCTTCGGCATCTTCACCATCGTAGGGTGAGAGGGCAATCCCCAAACTTGCGGTAACGTATAGCTCGTGCCCATTCAGGTAGAACGGAGTCGCCAACTGATCTAGGATGCGCTGAGAGATGTTGCTGATTTCTTCGGCACAAGTGAGGTGAGGCAGCAGCATGGTGAACTCGTCTCCGCCCCAGCGAGCGATCACATCGCAACTCCGCAAGCAGCTTTGCAGCCGATCGGACACCTGCTGAAGCAACCGATCTCCCACAGCATGACCCAAAGTGTCGTTAATGGCTTTGAAACGATCGAGATCCAGAAACGCCACCCCCAGCACTTCTTCGTTCTGTCGCGCGCTGATCAGCGCAAGGGAAAGCTGCTCGTTAAACAGCAGCCGATTGGGAAGCTGAGTTAGGTGATCGTGGGAAGCCTGGTAGCGGATCATGGAGTCTACCCGCTTCTGGGAGATCGCCATGTAGAGGTGCAGCCCGATCGATTGGGCCAGCTTCAGTTCTTCGGTGCTCCAAGCAGGCGCTTGATCGACCTTGACTTCGCGCCATGCTTCAAAGGAGAAATTAGGCATGGACTGGCGTTGGTCTTTGTCGCGGTGCCCCGCCCAATTGATCTCAGTGTCGTGGCCATTGCGGAAAATAGTCAGACAACCCACGAGCTGCTGGTGAAACTGGAGCGGAATCACGGCGATCGAGCGAATTTTGGTGGCTCGAAACGCTTTGGCTAAGGGCCGCAAAGCGCGATGCTTGCTCAACTCAGCCAGGGTATAGACCTGGGGTGCGCCGTTGGCGATCTGCTCTGATGAAAGGTCGGTAAGGAGCGATCGGGCTGCATTTTCCGCCCCAGTCTGGTCGTAGTGGGCCCAGTCGGGTTGCTTCTGGTGGGTGAGCTTGCGCCTCTGCCTCTGCATTAACTTCTTCCAGAGCAAAGTTTCTTCAATCATGCAGGGGCCAGGTTGCTCCCCCAGCGTGTAGAACTGAGCTGCTTCTCCCGTTGGTTCTGCTGTAATGTAGAGCCGGCCGCCAGAACCTTGGAGTGACTGCACCGCCGCTTCCAGTACCCCCTGCCGAATTTCTGCAAGCTGAAGGGGACAGTGCAATAGACTACTAACTTGATTGATGGCGGCTTCGTGGTGGGCCTGCTGCCGAGCCTGCCGCAGCAGATCGGATTGGGCGATCGCGATCGACACC
>DATNQR010000191.1:0-4808 GCA_036703905.1 Thermosynechococcaceae cyanobacterium | reverse complement strand
ACCAAAGGAATTAACTCAGCGAGAGACATAGTTTAAATTTCCAGGCTACGAGAGTATATTTATAGTGAGTGATCGATTCACTACGGTTTAACAAGCCCGTTGCACACCAGCTGAATAGAGTCTGTGTTGTGTCCAAGAGTTACTAGCGGCGGGTGAACCGGGTCGTTGCTTGGTGTGGGCGGCTTGGCTGCGTGTGTTATGTTCCAAGACGATACTTGTATCAGATACAAAGCGAAACGGAGGCTAGATATGGCTAAATATCGAGACCAGTTGCCGCAACTCTCCCGTAGAATGTTTCTGACTGATGGTGGAATTGAGACGACGCTTATCTTCCACCAAGGTCTCGAACTTCCCGACTTTGCCGCTTTTGATTTATTGAAGGATGATGCCGGAAGTGAATCGCTACGGAATTACTTCCTCACGTATGCCGCTCTCGCCAAAAAGTATGGGGTAGGGTTTATCCTTGAGAGTGCCACTTGGCGCGCCAACCCGGATTGGGGTATGAAACTGGGTTACAGCAGTAACGAGTTGGCTGTTATGAATCGCAAAGCCATTGAACTAGTTTGTGACATCCGCAACGAATACGAAACCGAGAAATCTCCGATGGTAATCAGTGGATGTATTGGCCCGCGTGGAGATGGATACAATCCGACCTCTATGATGTCTGTAGAAGAAGCTCAGCTGTATCACGCCACACAAATTAGCACTTTCAGCGATACCGAGGCGGATATGGTGACCGCCATAACGATGAATTACGTTGAGGAAGCTATAGGAATCGCGCGAGCCGCTCAGTCAGCTGGTATGCCCGTCGCAATTTCATTCACAGTCGAAACAGACGGTAATTTACCGACTGGACAGACACTTCAAAACGCTATCGAGAGTGTGGACGAAGCAACTCAGAATGCTCCTGCTTACTACATGATTAACTGCGCCCATCCCCATCACTTTGAAGGCGTATTAGCTGCTGATCAATCGTGGACGGAACGGATTCGCGGCCTCAGAGCCAACGCGTCAACCATGAGTCATGCGGAACTTAATGACCTTGAGAAACTCGATGAGGGCGATCCGGTCGCTTTAGGGCATCAATATCAACAGTTGTTAGGCAAGTTGAAGAATCTCAATGTGCTGGGCGGCTGTTGCGGAACCGATCACCGTCATGTTGAAGAAATTTGCAAAGCCTGTATCGTTCCATCATAGAAACATTCTCAAGAGATCGGATATTCATTAGCCAGTTGCCTTCGCCTATCAGAACAGCAAAGGCAACTGACAGCAACAGAATAAGGTTTGAAACTAAAGCGCGTCATTCATCAAGTAGGTGGACATTAAGAAGGCAAGTAGGCGGATAGTGCTAGGGACTTGTGGCAGCGATCGCAGAAATTAAATCAACTCACCCTCCCCTCATTCCTCAAGCCTGTTCAGCCTGCCAGCTCACTTTCCAAATTCCCCATCCTGAAGCAGTCTGACCTAAGCTGGAGAAAGCATTTTCCTCAACTCTTCATGGACATCGGCGTTCCTAAAGAAATCAAAGATCAGGAATATCGCGTCGGGCTGAGTCCGGGCAGCGTTCGAGGGCTGACCGGGCAAGGTCATACAGTGTTTGTCGAGACTTCGGCAGGGGCGGGATCGGGCTTCAGCGACGAAGATTATTTCCAAGCGGGGGCGAAGCTGGTTTCCACGGCTCAGGATGTCTGGAATCACCAACTGGTGGTGAAAGTGAAGGAACCACTGCCAGCAGAGTATGACCACCTGCGATCGGGTCAAATTCTGTTCACCTACCTGCACCTGGCCGCCGATCGACCCCTGACCGAGCATCTGCTGAAAGCTGGGGTAAGCGCGATCGCCTACGAAACCGTGGAACTACCCGACAAACGATTGCCCCTGCTGGCTCCCATGAGCGTGATTGCAGGACGACTGGCCGTGCAGTTCGGCGCACATTATCTAGAACGGCAGCAGGGTGGGCGCGGTGTTCTGCTGGGCGGGGTTCCAGGAGTGCGGCCGGGCAGAGTCACCATTCTAGGCGGGGGTGTAGTGGGCACAGAAGCAGCCAGGATTGCCGTGGGGCTGGGCGCTCAGGTGCAGATTCTAGAGGTCAACGTTGATCGCTTGACCTACTTGGAAACCCAATTCGGCTCCAGAGTAGAACTGCTCTACAGCAGCGTCAGCGCGATCGAGTCTGTGGTTCCCGCAGCCGATTTGCTGATTGGCGCGGTTTTGATTCCCGGCCGCAAAGCACCAACTCTGGTTCCTCGCCGCCTAGTGGAGCATATGCACCCAGGTTCAGCGATCGTCGATGTAGCGGTGGATCAAGGCGGCTGCATTGAAACGATGCGGCGCACTTCTCATTCCCATCCCACCTACACCGAAGCAGGAGTCATTCACTACGGCGTTCCCAATATGCCCGGAGCCGTCCCTTGGACTGCCACTCAAGCCCTCAACAACAGTACATTTCCCTATGTTCTGAAGCTGGCCCAGGATGGATTGGCAGCCCTCGATCGCGATCCGGCTTTGGCCCACGGACTCAATGCTCACGACCATCAGCTCGTTCATCCCGCACTCCAAGAAGTGTTCCTCGATCTACTGGAGTAGAAGAGATGGTGGATTGGGGCGATCGTATTTCAGTTAGGCTGCTGCACTGTACCTGCCCAGAGCAGATGACCCCGACTTTCCAGCCTGCTTCCAGTCCAGCACTCAACCCCTGTCCGCCGCGCCCTGATCGCTGAACCTGGGCTTGAGTGCCGCGAAGTTGCAGAGATGGGACATGACCACGGCCCGGCTCACCCTACTCCCTAATTGCCTGCGGCTGAGGCCTTCTGAATCTCAGCCGTGAAGTAGTCCTCTCGATAGCGCAACTGCTTGGCCAGCGCCAGCGCTTGCTGAAAAGCACTCACAGCTTGGGGATAGGCTTTGCGGCTCAGGTAAATCTGCCCGATCGCGTCGTAGGCGGTCATCATACCGTAGGTGTTGTAGGCTTGCTGCTCTACCCCCACCAGGTAGTCGTAAACCCGCAGGGCTGCATCCAAGCGATCGTTCGCTTTGTACAGCCTGCCCAGTTTTCTAAGAGCCTCCGCCGCATAGCCGTACTGAGTCTGGACTTGGGCGAGTTGGTAGGCAGCCTGGTAGTTTTTTTCGGCCGCGGCGGGTTGGTCTGCGAGTTGGTAGTTATCGGCCAGGCGAATCTGGAGCGGCGCAATGGCGTTGGGGGTGTTGGTCTGCTGGTAGATCGTGAGTAGTTTTTCCTGATAGGGCGTAGCTTGCTGGGGTTGCTTAGCTTGTTCGTGGGTGTAAGCCAGTTGGGATAGGTAGAAAGCTTCGTTGGTGCGATCGCCCTGTCCTTGAGCTATGGTCACTAACTCACGGTAGGTTTCGGCCGCCTTTGGATAGTTGAACCAGCCCAAATACAGTTGCCCCAGCGTGTTCAACGTCGCCGTTGCTTTAACTCCATCCTGACGCTGCCGTGCCTCTGCCAAGCTTTGCTCGTAGGCGCTGGCGGCGGAACTGGGAACACGCACCTGCTCGTAAGCAAGTCCGATCGCGTCTGTCAGCGCTATGCGATTGGCGGCTTCTGGGCGGGCAGCAAAGGTCGGGGATTGCACCAGGGTCAGAATCGCATCCAGACGCTGAGTAATCACGCGCACCTGGGGCGATTGGTTCTGCCGCCAGGCCACATCTCCCACGCGACCTAGCGCCTGCACTTCTGGCAGCAGTCCGGTCAAGCGGCGCAGCCGGAGTTCCCGGTTCCAGGTATCAAAAGCTTTGGAGCGCTCGCCGGATTTGAGTTGGGCGGCGGCTTCCAGATTGAGGCGATCGAGTTGCGGCCCAAGCTGTTGAATTTCTGCCTCGGTTAGAGTTCGGGGAGGAGCGCCTTGAGGCAACAGAGGATCGGGTGTCTTCAGCTCCAGAGGATTTGGCGGAAACTCGTTGAGTTGCGGCTTGGGCTTGGCGGGGGGAGGCGAGGGCTGGGGAGAGGATGTGGGCTGCGGTGCAGGAGCAGGGGTCTGGGCGATCGCTTCTTGGGCGATCCCTGCCAGTAGAAACCATCCCAGAAGCAAACGAATCACTCTGCCTGCGCGGTTAGCGTGTTGCAGGTTGTGGTGTTGCGTGTTGCGCTGTTGCAGGTTTAAGCGCTGCGATCGTGCCATTCCCTTCACTCCCAGAAGATCACTCATTTATTTCTTTCCATCTTGAACGATTCAGCATCACCCTTTTGCACCAGAACTGAATTTTTCAAAAATGTTTCAGCAATGCTCTCGAACAGCCGCTTCGTTTCGTATAGCCATAGCGGGCTAGGGCGGGGTGCAAGAATAAAACCCCTTTAAACCCAATGCCCTAAGCTGTCTGTCTACAGCCATGGATCTCGCTATTTCTATTTTGTAGATCTCGCCATTTTGCAAATCTTGCGAAACCGTTCTCCAGCAAGCCTATGGCATAATGAAGTGCCTTTAAGTGTGATTGAGGCAACAACTCAGCCCTCTCAGGCGAACCCTTAAAAGCGAGTCTAGAGTAAGCTGAACACAGATTTGGTATAGGTAAGCAGACGTGAAAATTCTGGTTGTGGGTAACGGAGGACGGGAACACGCTCTAGCTTGGAAGCTATTGCAGTCCCAGAAGGTGCGTGGAGTCATCTGTGTGCCGGGGAATGCAGGTACAGCAGGCTTGCCACGCTGTCAGAACCTATCTCTGGGAGTGAACGATGCTGAAGGAATAGCGCGGTTTGCCCTAGTGAACGGTGTGGCGCTGGTGGTGGTGGGGCCCGAACTTCCCCTAGCCAACGGGATCACCGACTACCTACGCGGCCAGGGACTGAAGGT
>DATNQR010000190.1:0-4911 GCA_036703905.1 Thermosynechococcaceae cyanobacterium | reverse complement strand
TGCATCAAATCCGCTAATGCTGCAAAAGTCCAAGCGACGGCAGAAGATAACCTGATCACCAAACAGGAGCCGAAATCTTTGTAGGAAGAAGCGATGGGGACGAAACAGCAGAGGTGCATAGTAGGTTTTTAGGAAGTTGTGCAGCGAAGTTCCCCAGCGGACATTCTGCGGCCCAGTCATAAGAGAAATGAAGCCCCCACAGACGATCGTTTTGTCTTGTAGCGTCTGGTTGATCACCGTCACTAGGTCATCGGGCACTAGGGTATCGCTGTGCAGGAAGCAGAAAATCTCTCCGGTGGCCGCGGCAGCTCCGCAGTTCATCTGCACGGCTCGACCGCGAGAAGACTCCAAAACTTGCACATCCGCAGCCTGGGCGATCGCGATCGTCTCATCAGTGCTGCCGCCATCAACAACGATCACTTCCCAAGGCGCAGGTTCTAGTGCCTTTAGGCAGCGCAAAGTTCGAGCAAGGCAACTCGATTCATTCAACACTGGGATAATGATGGAGACCCGTAGCATAGGCGATCGCAATTGGGAATGGGAATTCAGCGCAACGACTTGGAGTTTTATGACTTAAGCGCGGCAGAGTGGTGGGATGAGAACGCAAAGATCTATGCGTTGAACTCTCTCAATCCTGCCAGGTTTGCGTTCTTCGATCGCTACTTAACTCTTGGGTCAGGCTGCAAGGTTCTGGATGTGGGCTGTGGCGGTGGGTTTTCCTGTGAGTTCTTGGCGCGACGTGGGGCGATCGTCTCTGGCGTAGATCAGTCTGCTCCCTGCATCGAGAGCGCTAAAGCCCATGCGCTGGAGAGTGGACTGACGATCGACTATCAGCAGAGTGTCGCGGAGATATTGCCGTTTGACTCTGAGCAATTTGACTGTGTGGTGTGCGTGGATGTGCTGGAACACGTTGCAGATCTGTCAGCAGTAATCCAAGAAATTCAACGGGTTTTGAAACCCAACGGCTTGTTCTTTTTCGACACAGTTAATCGAACCTTTAAATCGAAGCTGATGATGATCTGGTTGTTGGAAGACTTGCTACAGGAAATTCCTCGAGGAATTCATGATTGGCATAAATTCATCAAGCCAGAGGAGCTATCGACGCTGATGCAGCAAGTGGGATTTGCTGAAATTGAGATGCAGGGCTTCAATTTATTTGGTCGATCGATCTTCGAGCAAATCCGTGCCTATCGCTACTACCGAAAGACAAAGCAATTCCAGATCTCCATCAGTTCCGATCTGTCCCTCTCTTACATCGGTAAAGCCGTTAAATTGAATTCCCATGCCTGAAGGGCCAGAAACTAAGCGGGCAGCAGATGAAGTGGCTAAGGCGATCGTGCAACAACCAATCGTCAGCATCTTTTTTGCCTTCGACCACCTCAAATCCTATGAGAAAACCCTGGCGGCAGAACGAATTGTATCGGTACGATCGCACGGAAAAGCGCTCTTAATCCGCTTTGGAAACAACCTCAGTATCTATAGCCACAATCAGCTTTACGGGAAGTGGTACATCACCCGATCTCAAATCTATCCCACGACCAATCGCCAGCTACGTTTAGCGATTCATACAGCTAAGAAATCTGCTCTGCTTTATAGCGCTTCAGATATTGCAGTACTGAATGATGATGAAGTGGCGGGGCATCCTTTCTTAAAAAACTTGGGTGTGGATGTCTTGGATGACGCAACGGTAGTGGAAACCGTGCGATCGCGTTTTTTGGATAAGCAGTTTGCGCGGCGAGGGCTGACCGGATTATTGTTGGATCAACATTTTCTCTGTGGTTTGGGCAATTATCTCCGCAGCGAGATTTTGTTTGTTGCTCAAGTGCATCCGTCCTTGCGACCTGTGGACTGTAGCGCGCAGCAAATCGAGCGTTTAGCTGAAGCCGCGATCGCGATTAGCCAGCAATCCTATTTGACCAAAGGTGTCACGAATAACCTGGAGGTTGCAGCGAAATTGAAGCAGCAGGGCTTCTCGCGGCGAGATTACCGGCACTATGTGTTCAATCGGGAAGGAAAAGCGTGTTTTCTTTGTGGAAGTGAGATCGTCAAAGCGATCGCCAGTGGTCGCCGCATCTATTCCTGTCCACACTGTCAGGCGCTTTGAAGTTCTGATTTTATAGCTGTAGGCTTTCTAGCGCCATAGTCCTTATTCAGATAAACCCAGAATCTTTCGCGATTTCTCAAGAATCTCATCGGGATCGAAGGGTTTGGTCATATACAAATCTGCGCCCGCATCGGCTCCTTGCTGCTTGTCAAACTCCTGACCTTTTGCCGTTAGCATAATGATAAAGATGTCAGAAAGGGCAAGCTCTTGTTTGACAGTGTGACAAACATCAAACCCATTCATAATGGGCATCATCACATCTAGAAACACAAGTTGAGGCCGCTCGACTTGAATTGTTTCTAGGGCTTCTTTGCCATTGGCTGCGGTGAGCAATTCCACGCCGTCGTCCTCAAGTTCTTCTAGAGTTTGTTCTAGCAAGAGCCGGATATGAGGCTCATCATCAACAATAAGAATTTTCTGAGACATGACTTTAGTTAGGAGTTACTGTAGTTGAGGCTTGAGAATCTGGAACTTTTGAGTTCTGTGGAAAATAACGATCGCACCCTCGATAGCGAATCTAGTAATAGCAATTCTAATAGCCATGAGCTTAGTAGAGAACTTCCAAGACCTCAACAGTTTGGCGCTTACCCTTCACGGTTAAATTACCCAGTTCCTTGAACTCAAATCGATCGTGAGCAGCCTCATAAACGCTGCGACTAACGAGGATTTGACCGCCCTGGGCGATCGACTGAATCCGAGAAGCTGTGTTAACTCGATCGCCGATCGCGGTGTAGTCCATATGCTGCGGGGAGCCGATGTTGCCCACAATTACAGAACCCGACGCGATGCCAATTCCCGTGCGAAAGTGATCCCGAATCCAGGGGATAGAACCAGCACGGAGGCGCTGCTGCATAGCGATCGCGGTTTCGATCGCCCGCACTTCATGATTCTCCATCCCAGCAGGCGCACCAAACAAGGCCACAATCATATCGCCGACAAACTTATTCACCGTGCCTTTGTGAGCAAAAATTACCTCCACCATGTCGGTGAAATAATCGTTGAGATAGCCGACGATCGTCTCTGGAGCTAGTTCTTCGCACTGAGTCGTAAAGTTGCGAATGTCAGAGAACAAAATCGTAATGTCTTTGCGGACGGGGGCAAGGGAAATGTGACCGCCAGAGTCGAGAATAGCCTGCACCAACTGAGCCGGAACGTAGCGTTCCAAATTGCTTTTGATCCGTTCTTCGTGCAGTTTGTTCTGGTGCAGTAGGGCGTTTTCGATCGCGGCCGCGGCTTGGGAAGCCAGCGCATTCAGCAGCTTCAGATCGGCGGCACTGTAGTGAGTGCAGGCTTGACTGCCGATGCACAACAGCCCGATCGCTCCGTCCTGCCGCTTTAGGGGAGCCACAATCATGGAGCAGAAATCCGTGCTATCTCCGTTCGATCGGGCATCGCTGGTTAGGTCGTTGATGATTTCGCCATTGCGGGTTGCTAGAACAGTGGACAGAACGCTTTGTTGGGCCACCACAAACTGTCCTTGACCGAAGGCAGCGATCAACTCTACGTTGCCGTTGGGATGGACTAAAATCACCGCGCCACTGTCCCCGGCAATCAAGCGCTGGGCCTCGTTCAGCACTAATTCGGCCACTGCATTCAGTTCCAGGCTGGCGCTGATTTTTTCTGAAAGATCGTACAGTAACGTAATTTCTTTGTAGCGATCAAGGGTTTCCTGAGCCAGAGTGCGCTTTTCCAGTTCCTTTGCCGCCAGGTAGTTGAGCAACTGGGCGATCGTTCCGGCCGCCTCGCCGCCTCGCACAGAACCGATCGTCGTCCCTTCTACACAAATTAAGTGCTGGTGAGTGCCATCTGGTTGCTCATCACCTAAGACTACGTTTCCAGTCGGATCGCAGAGGGCGATCGGCTGGCCCACTGTGGCTAGGATTTGATGCAGCAGCACCACAGTATCTTTCTTGGACAGGAGGCGCTTAAGGCTGAGGCTTGCCATGGGAATCATCCGCAATCAGCAGGAGGAGAACGTTTTCGAGACCTTTTTCGAGCTTTAGGGCTTGAACGGCAGTGGATTGCTGCCAAAAATGGGAGTTGGCAATTACGACATCGGGCTGGTCGGCGGTTTGTTGCAGCAGTTCGGCATCGTTCAAAGCTTCGGCAACGCTGAAGCCTTTGGCTTTCAACACCTGCACCAAGGTTTTGACCGTGTGTTCGTTCTGATCGACGACCAGAATTTTGCGGTGGGAGGTGCCTTGAGCAATCAACGCTTCGACTTCGTGCAGCAGCAGCTCGGCATTGATTGGCTTAGTGAGGCAGCGATCGCCCAGCCGTTGGGCCCGCTCTTGATCCGCCAGAATAGACAAAATCACTAGGGGAATCCCCATTGTTTCGGGATCATTCTTCAGCACGGCGGCTGCATCAAATCCATTCAACTCCGGCATCATTAGATCCAGAATAATTAGATCGGGTTTCAGAGTTTTAACCTGCTGTACACCCCGACGGCCATCTTCAGCCTCCAGTACTTGATAGCCTTCGGCTTCTAGATGTTGCCGCAGCAGTTGCCGAATTACCGCTTCGTCATCCACCACTAGAATCCGCTTCTGTATTCGATCGACGGCTCCCGTTTGAGGCACGACCTGAGCCTGAAGCTTCCGCATCAGGGTATCGAAATCGAGTTCCCGCACTCGATCGGGCTGGGTTTCCAGAACTGGGATCGAGAAGGCAAAGGTGCTGCCCTGGCCGGGTTCGCTCTCAACCCAGATCCGCCCGTTGTGATGCTCGATGATTTGCTTGCAGATCGGTAGGCCTAGACCCGTGCCTTTGGGTTTGTCAGTCAGGGTGTCGCCCACTTGTTTGAA
>DATNQR010000189.1:0-7713 GCA_036703905.1 Thermosynechococcaceae cyanobacterium | reverse complement strand
CAAGCCCTTTTCCTTGTAGGTCAATGAGTGCAGTCGTCACTGCCTCTTCATAATTAGTTCGCTTCATTGCTTGCTCTAGTTGAGGCTTAACTTGAAGCATAAAATTCTCATCATAGTCCTGATCAATAACTTCCAAAACCTTTTCAATCCACTTTCCTATAGTTTGTGTACTGATGAACCATAGCTTTTTAGAAGGGACTTTAAGGAAACGCTTTCGATCTTCTATTTCTTCTTCGAGCCTATCCCTCGCTAAAAATACTTCTCCTGTTTCAGTATCAATATAGGTTGGAACTCCAACTGAATCATCTTCTGCAAGAACACTTTTCAAGACATCTAAATCTATTGGAAGTTCTTTTGAAATTGCCATTGCATTAGCCTTCAGAATCATCTGTCAAGAATAGCGACTTGACTCAATTCAAAGTATTTATACTGAAAAAATTACTGCCGCCTAACTATGTATTCAGCGTCACATCTGCTGGATAAGCCCCGTTCTTTCGCCATTTGTCCACTACATCTGCGTGATAACATCCTATTCTTAAGGATTTATACAAAACTCTCGCAGAATAAGTCCGAAATTTCAGGGTGATATCCTTCGCATCTGCTGGTTAGTCCTAGAGGTTGGGAGTATTACCCGGCACAAATGCTGGATAACACCCTTGATCCCGGTTTATCTAAGTAGCTAGCCAGAGTTAAATATAAAACGCTCAATGGGATAGCCCCGTCTTCGACCTCGTTGCTCAATCACATCCATCAACGCGATTGCCAGATCATACTCATGCTCAAACAATTGGGAACACAGTTCATGCCGCTTGAGATGCAACCATTCATCTTCAATGCGATTCATCTGCGGTGAATACGGCGGTAAAAAGAAGATGAATAAGCCCATATTCCGCCATTGCTGCCAGCAGGCTTGCACCACTTTTGAGCGATGAAACGAGGCTCCATCTTGGACAATCACTGTGATTTGTCCAGTCGCTTGCCAGTGCGCTTTGGCGCGCTCAGCTTGCCAGTGCATTAAGGCTAAATAGCGGTCACTGTTGAAGCCTCCCACGACCATACCGTAATCAAACCGCTGCCCCGGTTGCCACAATCCGAGCAGGCTAATCCGACGGTCTCGACGATGGGGTTTGACAATCCGGTGTTGCTGCCCCCGTTTGACATAGCTGTACGTCAGGGGACTGGTTCTCTCAAACCCACTTTCATCCAGGTACATCACCCGCACTAGTCCTTCTGCTTCCCACTGCTTGAGCATCTGCCAGTCTGCGCGTTTATAGTTCGCAAACTCTGGCGGTCTGGGCTTAGGTGGACTATAGCGTAATCGTTTCCAACAGAACCCCTTTTTTGCAGCAAGCGACTCATGGTGCGCTGGCTGAGGTGGACTTGGTGTTCGCTGGCTAACCTCTGACACAGTTGGAAACTGGTGTAACTACGCTCTTCCTGCAACCATTGCTCAACGGCTTCTGCGTCTTCCTCTTGCCAGCGACGTTGCCGTCCCGGTCGGCGCTTCTCCCATAGCCCATAGAGCCCGACCGTCTGCCACTGGCGAATCGCCCGTCGCACGCTATGTTCATGCATCTGTAAGTGTTGAGCAATTTGTCCCACCCGCCAACCCTCGCTGTTGAGGCGGATCGCCATCGCGCGTTGACGAGTTCGACGCGGTACTTCTGTGGCTAAACTCAGTTCTCGTAGAGTCGTGTCTTCCTCAACGGTTAACTCGACTTGCAGGGGAGCAGGCATCTGGAATAGAAACTTGTAAGATGGAATCTCTTCCATCTTACAAGTTTCTATGGCGACCCACTTATCAGGCAGGATGTCATGCTACCGTATCAGCCCCCTCGTCTACTGGATCAAGTCAGGCAAACCCTTCGCCTCAAACACTTCAGCTTAAAAACTGAGAAGTCCTACATTCATTACATTCGGGAGTTTATCCTATTTCACAACAAGCAGTATCCCAGAGAAATGGGAGTAGATGAGATCAGAGCTTATCTCTCACATCTAGCTGTGCTGACTACGCGACCCAAAATCCCTACACTGGAAGAGTTGGGTTTCTCGTTTCTAGATAGTGCGTATGAACAGCCTGTTCCTAAACCGTCTTCACCAGCCCGATCGTCCCGTTCTCGTCTTTGATGGCGCGATGGGAACCAACCTGCAAGTGCAGAACTTGACAGCAGAAGATTTTGGCGGCGCGGAATATGAGGGCTGCAACGAGTACCTGATCAAGACCAAGCCGGAAGCCGTGGCCAAAGTGCATCGCGACTTTCTGGCGGCGGGAGCAGACGTGATCGAAACCGACACCTTCGGGGCTGCGTCGATCGTCCTGGCAGAATATGACCTAGCAGATCAGGCTTATGAACTGAATCGGGCGGCGGCGGAACTAGCAAAAAGCATTACGGCTGAGTTCTCTACTCCAGAGAAGCCGCGATTTGTGGCTGGATCGATCGGGCCCACGACCAAGCTGCCGACCCTCGGCCACATCGACTACGACACGATGAAAGCCAGCTTTGCCGAGCAAGCCGAGGGACTCTACGATGGCGGCGTGGACTTGTTCTTGGTCGAAACCTGCCAGGACGTACTGCAAATCAAAGCAGCGCTGAACGCGATCGAAGAAGTGTTTGCCAAGAAAGGCGATCGTCGTCCCTTAATGGTATCGGTGACGATGGAAACTACCGGAACCATGCTGGTTGGCTCCGATGTGACCGCAATGCTGGCGATTTTGGAACCCTTCCCGATCGACATCCTAGGGCTGAACTGCGCCACAGGCCCCGATCGGATGGCTGAACACATCAAATATCTGTCTGAAAATTCCCCCTTCGTGATCTCCTGCATTCCCAACGCGGGCATCCCAGAAAACGTCGGCGGTCATGCCCACTACAAGCTGACCCCGATCGAACTCCGCATGGCCCTGATGCGCTTCGTCGAAGATTTGGGAGTCCAAGTCATCGGCGGCTGCTGCGGCACTCGCCCCGATCATATTCATGAGTTGGCTGAGCTTGCCAAGACTTTGCAGCCAAAAGAGCGATCGGTCAGAGGCGCAGCCCCTTCCACTCTTCCTGCCCTCCAACCCTACATTCCTGCCGCCGCCTCCATCTACTCCGCCCAGCCGTACGAGCAAGACAACTCCTTCCTCATCGTTGGGGAGCGGCTGAATGCCAGTGGCTCCAAGAAGTGCCGGGATTTGCTGAACGCCGAAGACTGGGATGGACTGGTGGCCCTAGCCCGATCGCAGGTCAAAGAAGGCGCACACATCTTGGACGTAAACGTCGATTACGTCGGACGGGACGGGGTGCGGGATATGCACGAACTGGTGTCGCGGCTGGTGACGAACGTGACCTTGCCCCTGATGCTGGACTCCACCGAGTGGGAAAAAATGGAGGCGGGGCTGAAGGTAGCTGGCGGCAAGTGCCTGCTGAATTCCACCAACTACGAGGACGGCGAACCCCGATTCTTGAAGGTGCTGGAACTGGCGAAACAGTACGGTGCAGGAATTGTCGTGGGCACGATCGATGAGGAGGGCATGGCCCGCACCGCCGATCGCAAGTTCGCGATCGCCCAACGGGCCTATCGTCAAGCGGTCGAGTTCGGCATTCCGGCCTACGAGATTTTCTTCGATCCCCTAGCGCTGCCCATCTCCACCGGGATTGAAGAAGACCGGGAAAACGGTAAGGCAACGATCGAAGCCACAAAGCGGATTCGAGAAAACCTTCCCGGTTGTCACGTCATTCTCGGCGTGTCGAACATTTCCTTCGGTCTGAGTCCGGCGGCGCGACTGGTGCTGAACTCCATGTTCCTGAACGAAGCGACGCAGGCTGGGATGGACAGCGCAATTATCTCCGCCGCCAAGATTCTGCCCCTCGCTAAGATAGACCCCAAACACCAGGAAGTCTGCCGCCAGCTAATCTATGACCAGCGACAGTTTGAGGGCGAAGCTTGCACTTACGATCCGCTAGCGGAGTTGACCAAACTATTTGAGGGTGTGACCACCAAGCGCGATCGCTCAGAGACAGCAAAACTGCCGATCGAGGAGCGCCTGAAGCAACACATTATCGACGGCGAACGGATCGGACTGGATGAAGCTCTGACCCTCGCCCTAGAAACCTACAAGCCGCTACACATCATCAACACCTTCCTACTGGACGGCATGAAAGTCGTTGGCGAACTGTTCGGTTCTGGGCAAATGCAGCTTCCCTTCGTGCTGCAATCTGCCGAAACTATGAAGGCGGCTGTAGCCCAGCTAGAGCCGTTCATGGAGAAATCCGAATCCGGCGACAACGCTAAAGGAACCTTCATCATTGCCACTGTCAAAGGCGATGTGCATGACATCGGCAAAAACCTGGTGGACATCATCTTGTCCAACAACGGTTATCGCGTGATTAACCTCGGCATCAAGCAGCCTGTGGATAACATCATCGAAGCCTACGAGCAGCACAAAGCCGACTGCATCGCCATGAGCGGCTTGCTGGTCAAGTCCACAGCTTTCATGAAGGAAAACCTGGAAACCTTCAATCAGCGCGGCATCACGGTTCCTGTTATTCTCGGTGGCGCAGCCCTCACGCCCAAGTTCGTCCAAGAGGACTGCCAAAAAACCTACAAAGGCAAAGTGATCTACGGCAAAGATGCCTTCGCTGACCTACACTTCATGGACAAACTCATGCCCGCGAAATCGGCGGCGAAGTGGGATGATTGCCAGGGATTCCTGCATGAAAAGAGTTCTGAGGTTCTAGTTTTTAGTGATGAGCTAGAAGAGGAAAATTCTGAGCTAGCTCAAGCAAAACTTGAAATTCAAGACTCCGCACCCGAAGAAACACAATCTGAAGATACACAACGATCGGAGGCGATCGACCTCAACATCCCCCGCCCTACGCCGCCTTTCTGGGGCACTCAAATTCTGCAACCTGCTGACATTCCCTGGAACGAGTTGTTTTGGCATCTCGACCTGCAAGCGCTGATCGCGGGACAGTGGCAGTTCCGCAAACCCCGTGAGCAATCCCGTGAGGAGTATGACCAGTTTCTAGAGAAAAAGGTCTACCCAATTCTGGAACTCTGGAAGCATCGCATCGTAGAAGAAAACCTCTTGCATCCTCAAGCAATCTACGGCTACTTCCCCTGCCTAGCAGAGGAGAATTCGCTGCATTTGTACAATCCAGCAAATACGCAGGAAGAAGCCGCCACTTTCAGTTTCCCGCGCCAGCGATCGCTGCGCCGCTACTGCATTTCCGATTTCTTCCTGCCGCAGGACCAAGCGGCTCCCGGCACTTTCGATGTCTTCCCGATGCAAGCCGTCACTATGGGCGAAGTCGCAACAGAATTTGCCAAGTCGCTGTTTGACTCCAACCAATACACTGACTATCTCTACTTCCATGGCATGGCCGTTCAGCTAGCAGAAGCGCTGTCGGAATGGGTTCACGCTCGAATTCGCCGCGAGTTGGGCATTGCTGACCAAGATCCCGACAACATCCGCGACATCCTAGCCCAGCGCTACCAGGGTTCTCGCTACAGCTTCGGCTATCCTGCCTGCCCCAATATGCAGGATCAGTACAAGTTGCTGGAGTTGCTGCAAGCCGATCGCATTCACCTCCACATGGATGAAAGCGAACAGTTGTATCCCGAACAATCGACTACAGCGATCGTCGCTTACCACCCAGCCGCCAAGTATTTCAGTGCCTAGACCATTGTGTTTTGCTTGAGAACGTGAGCGATCGCGCTACAAAATTCCTCATGCCGTCCTGAAGCGTTCACCGATTCATAAAACTGGATGAGTTTCTGTTTTTCCGCATCGGTGAAGGAGTCAAAATCCGCCAAGCTTTGCTGAATGGCACTTTCTCTCATGCGTTGCAGCTTGCGGATGTTCAGCCCCAAAACCTCAATTACTGACATAGCTGCTTCGTGGGTAACTTGAGTGCTGTTCGCGAGAATCTGTCCATCTTCGGTGAAAACAAAAGCGTTACCACAAGCAGGATCTAGCGGTGTGATTTTTAGCGCTTGATTACCTCGCTTCTGCCCACAATGTTCTGGTTTAAGCGAAATTTCTCCCTCCCCCTGACAACAAGCTAGAAGATTGGTGAAATCGACTGTTTCTGCGTCGGTACAGTCACACTGAGGCTTAAGGTGTTCAATGTGGCTGCTTAATAAGTCAATTCGTTTTTCACAATAACAACAGATAAAACCTTGCTCTTGCAATAAGGCTTGATGCAATTCTGGTTTTTCAGGCTTTCTTAAATCTCGGTAGTGGCAGTTGGGTGTGTTGGACGCGATCGCCTTCCAATCTGTGAGGCTTTGGGGTTCTTGTCCTTTACGAATGTGCCTCATTTACCCAAAATTTCCCTCCGCCGGATTGCTGCTCTTGCACCGACAAGTTCTGGTTCATCGGCTCCAATCTCTTCCGCAATTTCTTCTTGCAGTGCCTTTGCTTCAACTAATTGACTTTCGGCAATGAGTCTAAATAGCTGCTGGATTTTGTCTTGAATATCCTCTCTGCGCTGAGGGGTATCCATCAAATCTTCTAAAATCTGATTGCTGTCTCGGCCAAATGAGCTTTGAGGATGTTTCGTAACAATTTTTCCATCTTCTGACTCTAGAATAATCACGCTTTCAGGCTGAACATCGCTGATCACCTGAGGAGAGTGAGTCGTAACGATAAATTGGCAGTTGGGGAAAGTTTTGGTTAGTTTTGGAAGAATTCCTCTCTGCCATTGAGGATGAAGATGTAGCTCGATTTCATCGATCAAGACAATCCCTTCACCTTGCAGAGGGTCAGGTAAGCCAGGGTTTGCGATCGCCAATCTCCTTGCAATATCCCCCACCATCGCCAACAAACATTTCTCTCCATCCGATAATTGGTTGACAATCAGTTCTTGCCCTTGTTTTTCAACAGTCATGCGGATCTGAGGCTGACGACGCACTCTCAAGTTGGAAAAACCAGGAAGAAATTCAGAAATAGATTCTCTAACAGCCTCTAGTTGGATGTTTCGATACTCATAATCTTCATTCACCTTCACTTCATACTCATGATCCTCATGATACTTAAACCACGAAAGAAAGTCCTCAAAGTCAGTCCTACCTTTCCCATAAGATTTGTAGTTTCTATCTCCTGAATCCAGAACATAAGTATTCCTAGTTCTATCTTCATCTGCAAATTTTCGATTAACTGAGTAGCAGATAACTAAAGGTGTATTTTTCTGTTTTCTTATTAACAAGTCTCGAATTTGTTTGAAGGAAAGATCTGCTTTTGTGCGAGGATCATATGTAAGAGAAAATTGATCGTCTTCTACTAATGCCTTAGTAGTGAATGTCGCCTCAAACGAATCAAGAAGAAGCTTTACCTTCAGATAAAATTCATAGCTTCCCCTTTTCACATCTTCTCTAGACTGGAAGTGGAGTTCGCGATCCTTTTTTTCAAAAACTGTATCTATCCACGTTGCCAAGAGACTCGTGAGGCAATCAAGGATGCTAGATTTTCCAACTCCATTAACACCGACCAGCACAGTCACATTAGGATGAAACTCTAAGGTCAAGTCATCGATGCCGCGAAAGGCTTGCATTGTCAAGCGCTTGACTTTCATCGTTCCTCCAAGTTGGATACGACCTGTACAGACTTTATGCCCTTTAGTTTAGCGCTGACTCGCATTCACCTCCACATGGATAGAAGCGAACAACTGTATCCCAAACAATCCATCATTGCGATCGTTGCTTACCCCACCCGCCAAGTATTTCAGT
>DATNQR010000188.1:0-4443 GCA_036703905.1 Thermosynechococcaceae cyanobacterium | reverse complement strand
CTCGATCGTCGCGCTCCCTGACCATCCAGGGCCCACAGCCGCACTAGACCGTCATCCCCAGCGCTGGCCAAGAAACAGCCATCAGCACTCAAGGAGATCGAGCGCACCGGATTTCCTCCCTGCCCCAGCCAGCGATCGGTGGGTTGGCAGCGCCCCCGGTTCTTGAGGCAATCCTGAATATCCCACAGGCTCAACTGACCTTTGGTGTCGGCAACTGCTAGCAGGTTGGGCTGCTGCTCGGCAGCACTGAGGCTAGAGATGTAGTCTGCTGTGCCCCCAGAGGGATAGGCGATCGACAAAAACACGGGCTGCTGAGTTGAGCTTTGCCTCTGAGGTGGACTTTGCCTCTGAGGTGGACTCTGCTTCTGGGTTGGGTTGCTCTGAGCGGGTTCTTCCTCGGCAGGTTCTTCCTCATCAGAATTCTGGTCTTCAGCAGGGTTTTTCTCGGCTAACGGGTTGGAGGTTGCTCCTGGATTAGCAGCAATATCCAGGAGCATCAAGCGATTGTAGCGACCGCCGATCGCCAAGTGACTGTCATCCTCCCCTACCACCGCCATGGACTGAATAGCAAATTTGCTGTCGTAGGCCAGTTGGGGCTTGGTCTGTTCCGGGTTAAAGCGGCCAATGTCCCAGGCTAGGATTAGTCCGCTGCCGTGGGCACTAAATAGTGTCCGGGCATCGCGGCTGAACACTAGATCAAACACTCGATCGTCCTTGTCTGGGGTGAGGCGCGATCGTTGCCCCGTCAGCAGGTTCGCCACTTGAATCTCGCCGTTTTCAAAGCCCATCGCCATCTGGTCATTGTTCACTGGGCGGTAGCGCACCACCCGCACCGCGCGATCGAGATCGCCGATCCGGGTTTGGGTCTGCAAGCCCTGGTTTTGCACCCGCCAGCGCCGAATCGTCTGGTCATCGGAGCCACTTAGCACCTCAGTTCCCTGCCCACTGAACCGCACCGAGTTCACCGACGCTCGATGCCCTGGATCGCTCAATAGCCACCACGTTAACGCTCCCAAACCTAGAGTTAGCAAAGCTCCCAGCAGTTGCAGCCAAAAGGGAATCACTGGAAACAAATGGACTTTCAGAGTTTGGGTTTCCGGCTGAAGCGGAATGGCGGAGTTAAGGGATTGAGCGGTGACCTCAAATTGCCGCGATCGCGTCCAGCCTAGCCAGGGCAAGCGTTGGTGGATCTGAAGCGGCACAGCGCTAATGCCGATCGGCAGTCCCGTGGGCAGTTCCCCCAACGCCACTCCCGGGGGCAGCACGGCAAAGTCAGGAGCAACAGGCACTGGATCTTTTTGCCAGAACCATCGGCGCTTTGTCTGCAACTTCTGAACTGCCACCTGCACGCCCGTCTCTAGATTGCTCAGGTTGTCGAACTGGAGCGCAAACTCCGCCGTGCCTTGGGCTGGGTTGAGCCAGGTTCCGAACTGCTCAGGAATTGCATTTTCGGGTGGTTCACAAGTAAAGCTGAGGGTTCCCGCCGGGAGAATGTGAAATTGTCCGGTGGCTGTGACGCTGGGAAACCGACCTGTAGCCTCCAGCCGCAGAGGATAGCTCTGACTGTGGGCCTCCAGAGGCGAGGGGATTTCACACTGGAAAATTGCCTTTTGGGGGTTTCCGGGCATCAGCGATAGCGTTTGCTGAGTTCCCTCTGGGAACCAAGAATCGGGTAAACCCTGAAGTCGTAAGGTTGTTTCTAGGGGCGATCGCGTCGGGTTAGCCACCTGAGCGACGATCGCCACTTGATCGCCCGGATTCCCCTCCAGTACAGGCAACCGCAGAGAAATTGTCGGCGGCTGTCCCTGGATTCCGTCCGCTAGCAAATGCAGGAGTTGACGATCGTACTGGTTCACCAGCTCCCGCGAAGTAACTTCCACCGTCAGGTCGATCGCGCCGCGAAATTGCTGAGCGATGGGCGGCAAGTCGAAGATCTCCACCTGAAACCGAGTGCAATCTCCCACTGGAATCTTGGCGGCAACCGAGGGAGTCAAGCGATACCAGGGTCGGCTATCGGCCATTGCTCCCGCCGCCAGCAGCTTCAGTTGAAAAGACGCAAATCGATCGCTGTCGTTATACACCGTCACGTCAAAAACCGCCGTCACCTGACTCGCACTTAGCGTCACTTGCCGAGTGGAGAGGGTTGTAGTGATCTGTTTTTGGGCGGCAGGGTTAGGCATTGAGAAGAGTAAAAAGACTAAGTAGGTTGAGTGCGGTGCTGAAGGCTGTCAGGACGAGCATCTGTGGCGGTGGGAAGGGCGGTGAGGGCTTGTGTCCAGTGACAGCGCTGAGCAGCGAAATGGAGCAGATTGATCCCCCATTCCTGAGCGGAGCGCAGGGCTTCGCGGGGAACGGGGGGGGTGGCGTTGCGTCCCCAGCACTGGGTCAAATCGCCGATCATCAGCACCAGTCCGCCCCAGTTACGGACGATGATCGGATGACCTTGGCGATCGGGAAGTTGGCTGAAGGCGAAGGGCTGCCAGCGCAGAGGATGCTCGTCATGCAGTTCGCCGGACTCAGTCAGGGATAGTCCAAGGCGGTAGGCGATCGCCGCCAAAGGCTGCTCAATCTCGCTGATTTGCTGGACTAGGGCGCTCTGGTTGGCAGCAATTTCTTCCTGAAGCTGGGCCCCGGTCTGGTCGAACAGATCTCGATCGCGCTTAGCTTCCAGCAAGCCTGATTGCAGTTCTTGCCCAATGTCTAGCAAATCCAGCAGATCTACTTCAGCAAAATCGGCTACGGTCAGCACCACACCACCCTGTGCCAGGAAAGCTTGCAGGCGTTGAATCCCAGGATTGGGCAGGGTCAGCAGGACTCGATAAGGAATGTGAAGCAACTGGCAGTTGATTGCCTCCCGACCCAGCCCTTGAGCCGTGAAAGATTGAACCGTTAGATTGCTGTGCAGTGTGGGGTAGAGTCCTGGGAGCGATCGCTGTAAATCCATTAGGGCTGTTTGGATGACGACATCGCTGGGTTGCCCGATCGTCACCTGCCCCACCTGCACGTGGAATTGGGGTTGGGGCTGAGGCTGACAGCGACCGCGGAAATCAAGCTGATTCAATCCTGGCAAGAAAACATTGACTGGTACTTGGAGTTGGGTCACGCCAGACTGTAGCTCGATCCGGCAGATCTCCACATCGTGAGGATCGAGATGTAGCTTCTCCACAATCCGAAAGGTTTCCTGCACCGCTCTAGCCGCCGAATTCCGCCGCAAATCGTCGGGATCAACGTGATTGACCACCAGATACACCAGCAAAACCTGTCCCTCGCTGGGGTCAGAGTCCAGCCGAAACTCCTCTGGTCGCGGCACAACGATCGGGTTACCAGAAATGTCGATCGCTATCCCTGGCTGAACTTGCAGCAGCCGATGATCGGGCTGTTCCGGCGCGATCGCCACTCCTAAGCCGTAGACAATCCCAGCTTTGTAGAGGGCCTGGTAGTGAAAGTTTTGCCGATGGCGATGGTAGTTATGAGACTGCTGCCATCGATCAGCGTTGATGGTCATGCCATCGCTAATTTGCAAGCGCTCGAACACTTCTAGTCGAGGATAGACGCGGTCAGGCATGGACAGGCTCCTCGATCGGGACAATCTCCAGGTCATAGGTGCAGACAGCGGGTTTCTCCTGGTCGATGATCAATCGCACTAGAGCTTCATCCAGAAATTGTCCTCGATCGGGACGTAGAGTGACATTGAAGTGAAAAGGTCGGCCACCCCCCAAAATCGCAGTGGGGCCCAGATTGCTCTCGCCCAGAATAAACCCGTGCTGGATGGCGGAGTTGATCTGAATCGGCTGCTGGTGGGGCGATCGACCGGAAACGGTGAGGGGTAAACCCGTGTAGAGGTGCAAGTAGAGTTGCAAACCCCGCTTTGTGCCGCGCCAACGGTAGATTTCCATTGCCCGTCGAATCAGCGATCGCTGCTGCTCAATGCTCCAGGTAACTTCATTTTGCCAGCCGACCCACTGGGCCAGAAACGGCAGCAGTGCCTCCGGGGCCGTCAATGGGTCAAGATAGGCCCAGAGGGTCTGCAAGGTGTTGACTGTCGGTTCAAACGACTGCTCAAAAATTTTCAGTAACCGCCCGATGAAATCTACTTCTCGGTAAGCAGCTGGTAGAAACTGAGGATAGAGGCTGCGCGGTCGCAGGTGCAGGCGGAAGGGTTCGCTCGCCAGCAACTCCCCTGGGTGGGTGTCCTGTTCCGATTCTTCCTCAATCAGGCCGCCCTCCACTAAGCTATGCAGCCGCACCTCGCCCTGGTAGTTCAGTTGCAGGGTCTGCTCTGGCTGGAGTGCTTGCCGGGCTTCAAAAAAATCCGCTTCCGGGCAAAAGCGCACCACGGCTTCAGTGGGATGTTCCCGTCGAAGCTCCGACCCCTCGGTGTAGAGGCGATACCAACTGAGCGGAATGCTGCCACTGACTTGCAAGCAGTAGTTCAAGGGTTGA
>DATNQR010000187.1:0-18123 GCA_036703905.1 Thermosynechococcaceae cyanobacterium | reverse complement strand
CGCCCACTCTGCTCATAACCATCGACGATCGCTTGCCCAGTCAGCATTCCTGCATCCCTTTGTGGATGGTGCGGCGACTCTATCCTAACTCTCGTTCTGCTAGGGTCTGCCCTCCAATGCCCAACCCTCTGACCACTTCTGCCATAAACTGTCGTCGGTCACTGCCTTTGAGCTTTTGAGCCGTTCTAATGTACAGCGACTTGAGGGGATCTGTGAGTTGGTTGAGGGAGCCTGTGTTCATGACGGGGCTTCAGGTTCACGAGACTCCACTATCACAGGAACAATCACTCGTTGGAAGCCTCTAAGTATCGCCTTCTTCTGCCCTAGTCAATGCTGATGGATTGGGGTGCAGAACCGGACGGAGTGACCAAGCCGGACTTGCGGAAATCTGCGTAGAGCTTGTCCCGCCAGGTGAAGAACGGCTCAAACGTGCCTATGTCGGCAATGCCTGGAACGCCCTTGCCCTTGAGCGACTCTGGAATATCCAGATAGTTACCACTGGGAAACTTGAGGTAGGTGGTCAGCCCAGCCACTGCAAAATCCGCCAGAGTCGGGTGATCCGTCACCAGGTAGGGCTGCTCCAGCAGAATGAATACTAAGGCAGTAAGATCCCGCTTCAGCGAATCTTCGGCTGCTTTGACTCCTTCTGGGCCCAAACCTACGCCCTGACCCAAAAAGCTCAACAACTCATTTGGCACTGCGCCCACTAGAGTCTTCACCAGATCTGGCGTGGAGGAGGGCAGAAACGCGGTGCGGAAGCTCTGGCTACCGTTGAGTGCGCCGATCAAAGCTTTGCGGGCATTCAGACCGATCGACTCATCCGCCCACTGCTCAATCAGCAAAGTCAGCCCGCGCAGCTTAGGATCGCTGGGAATAACAGGTCGATCGGGATATTGACGATCGAGATACTCGATAATTTTAGTGGAGTCGGCAATTACTTCGCTGCCATCCTTGAGAACCGGAATCTGGCGCTGACCAGAAAGGCGGAACAGGTCAATCTGCCCAATTCCTGGAGTTACTTCAATCTTGCGGTAAGCCAGCCCCTTGTAGTCCAGAACTAGCCGTACCTTTTCCGCGTAGTGGGATAGTTCAAATTGGTATAATTCCAGCATGGAAATCTCCTATATCGCTCTCAGGTCAAGGCTTTGAGGACTTACTCCATCAACTCTGTAAGACTAACGCAAACCTTGACAAATAACAAACCAATGGGAACTGAGAGGATCACGGCCCAAGTCTGTTGAGTTTCAAATCGAGATGAAGGTGATAAGCGAGTTTGAGAGCTGCGCTCTCAGCAGGGGATCGACGTCCCCGCACCCCCATTTCAACCCAGAACACCAACACAGCCCAACCAGTAGAATCTGAAACTCAAAATCCTCTAGCTCTACGCCTCCGATCCATCCTCGACTTTCCCTCAAAAATGCACTCCGGGATCTGATAAGATTCTGAATTCGCACGATCAAAGCTTGCAAGGAGAGACCCGACTATGGCGCGGATGTATTATGACGCAGATGCCAATCTAGATTTACTCGCGGGAAAAACGATCGCGATCGTCGGTTACGGTTCCCAGGGTCATGCCCACGCTTTGAACTTGAAAGATAGCGGCATCAACGTCATTGTGGGTCTCTATCCGGGCAGTAAGTCAGCCATCAAAGCCAAAGAAGCCGGATTAACAGTCTACAGTGTTGAAGAGGCGGCTAAGCAAGCGGATCTGATCATGATCTTGCTGCCGGACGAAGTGCAGAAGACGGTCTACACCAATGAAATCGCGCCCCATCTGACAGCCGGCAAAGTGCTGGCGTTTGCCCACGGCTTCAACATTCACTTTGGCCAGGTTGTGCCCCCGGAGGATGTGGATGTAATCATGGTTGCGCCCAAAGGCCCAGGCCATCTGGTGCGACGCACCTACGAGCAGGGAGAAGGCGTTCCAGCCCTGTTTGCGGTCTATCAAGATGCTACCGGACAAGCCCGCGATCGTGCTTTGGCCTACGCCAAAGGGATCGGTGGCACTCGCGCTGGGGTGCTGGAAACTACCTTTCGGGAAGAAACCGAAACAGATTTGTTTGGAGAACAGGTGGTGCTGTGCGGTGGGTTGAGCGCGTTGATCAAGGCTGGATTTGAGACGCTGGTGGAAGCAGGCTATCAACCGGAACTGGCTTACTTTGAGTGTTTGCACGAAGTCAAGCTGATCGTGGATCTGATCGTGGAAGGTGGTTTGGCCAAGATGCGCGACAGCATCTCCAACACGGCGGAATATGGCGATCTGACCCGCGGGCCCCGCATCGTGACCGACAGCACTCGCGCTGAGATGCGGAAAATTCTGCTTGAGATCCAAACCGGACAGTTTGCCCGTGAGTTTGTGCTGGAGAACCAGGCAGGCAAGCCTGGATTTACGGCGGTGCGGCGGCGCGAGGCGGAGCATCCGATCGAAGAGGTCGGCAAAGATCTGCGGGCCATGTTTAGCTGGCTCAAGAAGGTCTAACACTAAAATCACTGGTTGGGGTTGCGAGTCGCAGCCCCTTTTTTCAGGTGTTTAATAGTCTTGTTCAATCCTGTTTAAGAACCTGTTTAAGAATTTGTGGTGAAGATTTGGGCGATCGGGTTCCCCATCCCACCCAGATGCAGTTTGATCAGCATTAATTTGAGCAATCCAGTGAGCAATCCAGGCTCACCTTTACCCTACTCTTGCGAGGAGTCCCGGCAATGGTCGAATGGATCACAACCACCATGAATTCTCTAGGCTACTGGGGAATTGGGCTGCTGATGTTCCTGGAAAACTTGTTTCCTCCAATTCCCTCAGAGCTGATCATGCCTCTGGCTGGGTTTACCGCTTCTCAGGGGAAGATGGATTTCTGGCTGGCGGTGTTGGCAGGGACAATCGGTACGGTGCTGGGCGCGTTGCCCTGGTACTACGCAGGCAAGCTGTTGAGCCAGAAACGGCTGAAGCGGTGGGCCGATCGCTACGGCAAGTGGGCTGGGGTATCCGGGCAGGATATTGACAAATCTAACTCCTGGTTCCAGCGCCACGGTGCAAAAGCCGTACTGTTCTGCCGTCTAGTTCCTGGAGTTCGCACCCTGATCTCGCTTCCCGCTGGGATCAACGCGATGCCCCTAGCGCAGTTTCTGGTGTACTCGACGATCGGTACAGCCCTGTGGACAATCTTCCTCACGGCATTGGGCTACTTTTTGGGGAAAAACTACACCCTGGTGGACAACTACCTTGGCCCTGTTTCTAAATTTGTGATCTTGGGCATCGGAGCAGTTTTGGCCATCTGGCTGTTCCGCAAAATTCAGCAGAAGCGGCGGCAAGGCGTGGGCGATCGCTAAACTTGCCGAAGCACATCTGGTTGGCTAGCAACTTGCCTGACAACTCTTTTTCTCCTCATCACTCAATTCCTTCTCCCATCAGCGTAGAAGGGGTGAGAGCAGACTTAGCTTATTAGCTTAAGCGACTCTGTGGCTTGAGGAACTTCCAACCTAGCCCTGCATTCCCTAATGTATGGCCACACCCCGTCCTAACCCAATGCCCTAAGCTGTCTGTCTACTGATATAGAAGATAGCTGCACGAATGTTTTCATTTGAAAACAGTTACTGGACGTTCCAGAACCTCTAGTTCATTAGAGCCTCTTCACTATCCACCTCCACTTGACTCTGCTTTTATCTATGCAGTTCTGGGAGATGCAGTTCTGGGAGATAATGTGGCTAGGGAACAGGGCGCAAAATTGCACTTCCCTCTACTTTGATGGACTCTACTTTGATGGGTAGCTTCGCCTGGATTGGATCTCCATTCTGGGCTGCCTTTTGGGAGTGTGCTCAATGGGGTCAGTACTTACTCCAATTATTTTGGTGACTGTGGTGGTTCCGCTCGTATCCTCCACATCTGCGCCGTTATTAGAAACAAAAATTAACCGACCTTGAAAGAACGCGATCGCTACTGGCAACTTCTGGCTCATCTCCGTCCTCAGAGCCGCACGATCGTTCAAGCGTTGCTCTGCACCTTAGTTTTTACGGCAATCTGGCCCATCCTGGCGATGCTGGCTGGCTCCATGTCCGTGGCGATCGCCCAGGGAAACGTGCCCGTAATTGCCCAGATTGCAGGCATCAGCATCATTGTATTCCTGACTCAGAAGGTGGCCCAGTACGGTCAGGATTCTTTGATGGCGAAGGCGGCACTGGCGATTGTGTTTGACCTTCGCAAGCAAGTCTACGCTCACCTCCAGCGCCTTAGCCTCAGCTACTTTGAAACTGTCCAGAGCGGCGATCTGGCTTACCGTTTGACCGAGGACATCGATCGCATTGGCGAAGTAATCAACAAGGTATTTCACCAGTTTTTGCCCAGTGTGCTCCAGCTCATGGTTGTTCTGGGCTACATGGTGTACCTTAACTGGCAGTTGACCCTCACCGCTCTGGTGATTGCCCCGTTGATTGCTGTGCTGATTACTCAATTTGGCGAGCAGCTCCGCAAGCTTTCCTATCGCAGCCAGAGTCGCGTTTCCAACCTCTCCGCTCTGCTAGTGGAGGTCTTCAGCGGGATGCGGTTAATTCAGGCTTTTGCTGCTGAAGACCATACTCTGAGCCGTTTTAGTCATGAGGCCGAGGGCAACCGTCAAGCGCGGTATCGGGCCGAGCAACTCAAGGCGATTCAGTTACCCGTGGTGGGGTTTCTAGAGTCGATCGCCCTGCTGCTAATGTTGCTGCTGGGGGGCTGGCAGATTTCTCTAGGCAACCTCACGGGCGGTCAGTTTGTCAGCTACCTGACGGCGGTGATTATGCTGATCGACCCGATCGCCCTAATCACCAGCAACTACAACGAGTTCAAGCAAGGGGAAGCTTCCCTCGATCGCATCTTGGAGCTACTGGACATCCAACCCACAGTGGTGGAGAAGCCCGACGCAAGCTGCCTGCCTGCGGTAGCGGGAAAGGTGGAGTGCCGCAACATCAGCTTTGCCTACCAAGCAACCCAGCCTGTGCTGCAAGACCTGAGTTTTCTGGCGTTGCCCGGCGAAGCGATCGCCCTAGTGGGTTCTTCGGGAGCCGGAAAAACTACCTTAGCTAACCTGCTTCCCCGCTTCTATGACCCTCAACAGGGGCAGGTTTTGATCGACGGCATTGATATTCGAGATGTGACTCTGCGAAGCCTGCGGCGGCAGATCGGCATCGTGCCCCAGGAGACGATTTTGTTCTCCGGGACGATCGCCCAAAATATCGCCTTTGGACAGGCGGAATTCGACCTAGAAGCGGTGCAGGCCGCTGCCCGCATCGCCAATGCTCATCAGTTCATCGTCCAGTTCCCCCAGGGCTACCAGTCCTGGTTAGGGGAGCGGGGAGTGAACTTGTCTGGTGGGCAACGCCAGCGCCTCGCGATCGCCCGTGCCGTCCTGCTCGATCCTCAAATCCTGATTCTGGACGAAGCTACCTCTGCTCTGGATTCTGAGTCTGAAGCCCTAGTGCAGGAAGCTTTAGAGCGCCTCATGCAGAACCGCACTGTGTTCATCATTGCCCATCGACTGGCTACAGTGCGGCGGGCCGATCGAATTCTGGTACTGGAGAACGGCCAGGTTGTGGAATCTGGAACCCATGCGGAGCTGCTGGATAAAGGCGATCGCTATGCCCGTTTCTACGCCAGTCAGTTCCAGTCCTGAGCTTTAGACCAAGAAGCTTTTAGGACAGGCACAACTAAATTTGCCAACCGCTTCTAAATCGCATCCCTCTGACTGGATAATCATTCAGTATCTAGTTCATCCCTGGCAAGCAGCTAGCGCTCCTATGGCACAACGTTATGTCCGCGTTCAGGCAGCAGACGGACACATTCACTACGGCTTACTCCAGCTTGGGCGAGAGGTGCGAGTTCTGGATGCGCCCCCCTGGTTGAAAGGTCAGCCCACTGACCTGGAACTCCCCCCAGATACTTACCGAATTTTGGCTCCCTGCGCGCCCTCAAAAATTGTGGCTGTAGGCAAAAACTACGCTGCTCACGCTGCCGAAATGGGAACCCCCGTGCCCCAGGAACCTTTGCTGTTCTTCAAGCCTCCCACGGCCATCATTCCTGCCCACGCAGAAATTCTCTACCCACCCCAGTCCAATCATGTGGACTACGAAGGCGAGTTGGCATTGGTGATCGGCGATCGTTGCTTCCAATGCACCCCCGCCCAGGCGCAGGCGAAAATCTGGGGCTACACGATCGCCAATGATGTAACGGCTCGCGATCTGCAACGTCAAGATGGCCAATGGACACGGGCAAAGGGTTTCGACACGTTTTGTCCTTTGGGGCCGTGGATTGTACGAGAAATTAGTCCGGGGGCGCGACTGCAAACCTTCCTGAACGACAACCCCCAGCCGGTGCAGTCTGCTTACATTGATCAGATGGTGTTTGCGCCGGATTTTCTTGTGTCCTACATCAGTCAGGTGATGACGCTGCTGCCGGGGGACATTGTGCTGACGGGAACGCCCGAAGGAATCGGCCCAGTGCAGGTGGGCGATCGAGTGCGGATCGAGATTGAGGGCATTGGTGATCTGACCAACTCAATTGCCCGCAGACAAATTGAAGCCAGAGTGAGCTAGAACGAGGAGCTAGTCGCAGACTCTACGGCTACTGAGGACACGCTCGAAGAAATTTCGTAAAAATGCAAGACAACCTACCCATTCGTGTCCAGAGTTGTTATATTGTATTTACAAAGCTTAATGAAGCTTTACAAGTCGGAACGAAAGTTTCCTAGAGTGTCGATTCTTTCTCGTAATTCTTGCTTGAACTATCTGGAGTCTTCACTATGACAAACGCAACTAACGTAACCAAAGTCGCTACTGCTGCAATCGAATCTGATCGTAACGCCTGGAGATTCGGATTCACACCTCAAGCTGAATTGTGGAACGGTCGCTTAGCGATGATTGGCTTTGTGTCCGCTCTGCTAGTGGAACTGTTCTCCGGTCAGGGCGTTCTGCATTTCTGGGGCGTGCTCTAAAAGTTTTCTTCTGCTCAAGTGTTTCTGGGTTATTTGCGCCTGTAGTAGTCTTCTAGATCTCTCCTTCTAGATTGCTCCTACAGGTTTTTTCTTAAGGTACTGGTTTTGTTGAGGTGCTGGTTTGGTTGAGGTACCAGGGCAGGAGCGATCGTTCAGTTTTCCGTAGAATCGGCGTATCCCTGAAGGTTTTCCGGCTCCAGAGGGCGCAGAATTGCAGTGGCCTGGCGAGTCAATCCTTCTGAACCCTTAACGACAACCAGATATTTTCCTGCATTAAGCCGATTCCGGTAGGGCAAGGCATCTCCACCCCCCACAGCCAAACCGACCCCACCACCGATGAAAAAGCTCCCCATTGCTCCCCCTACAGCACCCAGCAACCCGCCAATAATATGGTTGCCAGCCTCACCAGCCCAAGCAAAGGTCTGGAGGTGGGTAATTAAATTGAACGAAAACCCAGCGACGAAGCCAAAAGGCACGAGCCAGAATGACATCAGCTTCGACAGTTTACTAGCCTCTTCGTTGGGATCAATTAAGCCATATTCATCAGCACTTTTGTAGCCTCGACCCAGGATGGAAATCTTATCCATTGGCAAGCCAGCAGCTTCCAGGGCAGAGTAGGCCGTTTCGGCTTGAATGCGATCGCTCAACACAGCAACAAGATAGTTCATAGCACCAGGAAGTGATTTAGCGGGAAGCGCAACGTCACGAAAGCTGCGATCGAATCAGTTCAATCCGCTTACGGTTCACGCCCAAATCGCTTTGACCCAATCGTGACGCAGAGCGGACATGAATTGCCCCTGCCGTAGGATCGAGATAGAACTCCACATCGTCCACAAAGCCCATGAGTTTACTGGTGAACTCAGCGTAGAGGTACTCCTCGCTAACGGTGACAATTTTGGTGCGCTCTAGAGCGGCGATCGTCTGCTTCAGTTTGTCCCAAGCGGCGGCGGGAGTAGAACTATAGCGCAGGGGTTCAATTTTGTGCAGATCGTCTGAGTCGTAGCTACAGACGCAGTTGGGAGTAGTGGGGCAAGGCGCTAAACGACCTGATTGGACTCCGAGGGTGGAAGGACGCTTTCCGGCAAACATAGATTACCTAGAGATAGGAAGTGATTAAAGATAGAAGATTTGAGGTTGAGGGGGGCGATCGTTTAGGCAGCCCGTGACGGCTCAGGTTTCAAAAGCGGAAACCCTAAAGCCTCCCGTTGCTTCAGGTAAAGCTGGGCCACCTGCCGGGCCAAATTACGAATTCTGCCAATGTAGCGAGTCCGCTCCGTTACTGAGATCACACCCCGCGCATCTAGCAAATTAAAGCTATGGGAACACTTCAGCACCTGATCGAAGGCGGGTAGCACTAAGTCTTTCTGGAGTAATTGCTCTGCTTCCTGCTCGTAGAGTTTGAACAGTGTGAAGAGCAAATCAGGACTGGAAGCCTCAAAATTGTAGGTAGAGCTTTCGATTTCCCCCTGAAGATGCACATCGCCGTAGGTCAAGCGGTTGTTCCATTGAATGTCGAAGATCGAGTTAACCTGCTGGAGATACATGGTCAGGCGCTCCAGTCCGTAGGTGATTTCGATCGACACGGGCCGACAATCAATCCCACCGCACTGCTGGAAGTAGGTGAACTGCGTCACTTCCATGCCGTCCAGCCACACTTCCCAACCCACGCCCCACGCGCCCACCGCTGCGTCTTCCCAGTTGTCTTCCACAAACCGCACATCGTGGTCTTCGGGCCGGATGCCTAGCGTCCGCAGAGAGTCGAGGTAGATTTCCTGAATGTTGTCTGGCGAAGGCTTGATCAATACCTGGTATTGGTAGTAGTGCTGCACTCGATTGGGGTTTTCGCCATAGCGCCCATCTCCCGGTCGGCGGCACGGCTCCACGTAAGCCACCGACCACGGCTCCGGCCCGATCGCCCGCAGAAAAGTGTGCGGGCTCTTGGTTCCGGCTCCCTTTTCGGTATCGTAAGGCTGAACGATCAGGCAACCCCGATCGCTCCAAAATTGATTTAACGCTGCAATCACTGCCTGAAACTGCACAGTGCGCTCTCCTCCAATGCTCAGATTCATCCTACACGGATTAAGGGCAGCGAACCAGGGCAAGGTCTGAAGCAGGCCGAATTAGGCTCTTGCGGAAGAAGTGCTGTCCGGCGTTTGTTATGCTCACTCCTGTGACCCTGGATTCCTACACTGGATTCCTAAAACAGATTGAGTAAATACATTGAGTAGACACCTATGAACACACTGCGAGTTGGGGTTGCGGGCCCGGTGGGGTCAGGAAAAACAGCGCTGATAGAGGCGCTGTGCAAGGCCTTGAGGCAGCAGCTAAACCTAGCAGTGGTGACGAACGACATTTACACTCAGGAAGACGCGCAGTTTTTAGTTCGGGCCCAGGCATTGGAGCGCGATCGCATCCTCGGAGTCGAGACGGGTGGCTGTCCCCATACTGCGATTCGGGAAGATGCCTCGATGAATCTAGCGGCGATCGAAGAACTGGAGCAACGGTTTCTCAATCTCGATCTGGTGTTTGTGGAGAGTGGCGGTGATAACCTGGCTGCTACCTTCAGCCCAGAACTGGTGGACTTGACGATCTACGTGATCGATGTGGCGGGAGGCGACAAGATTCCGCGCAAAGGTGGGCCTGGCATCACCAAATCTGATTTGCTGGTAATTAATAAAGTTGACTTGGCTCCCTATGTCGGGGCAGATCTAGAGGTGATGAATCGGGATGCGAGGAAAATGCGGGGCGAGAAGCCATTTGTGTTCACGAATTTGAAGACCCAAGAAGGCTTACAAACCGTTATAGAATTCACTCGACTGCATCTCCAGCCACCCTCGATCGCCGCAGTATAATCGGTCATGCGAGTTTGGCGTAGTGCGATGATTTCTCCTGAGTTTCGATCGTGGAACCGCCGACAATTCATGCAGTTTGCAAGTTTAGCGGGGCTGGGGTTGTTGGGCGATCGCCTGGCTTCCAATTTCCACCAAAGCGCCAGTGCGGCCAGCCCCAAAACCATCCGCGTCGGAATTCTGCACTCCCTGACCGGGACGATGGCGATCGCCGAGAGAAGTGCAGTAAATGCTGAACTGCTGGCGATCGACGAGATTAATCAAGCAGGCGGTGTTCTGGGGCAGCAGATCAAGATAGTCGTTGAAGATGGTGAGTCGGATTGGGTCACTTTTGCCGAAAAAGCCAGAAAGCTAATCGATCGCGATCGGGTCGCCACTATTTTTGGCGGCTGGACTTCTGCCAGCCGCAAGTCGCTGCTGCCATTGCTTGAAGCCAAGAACGTTCTCCTCTGGTATCCGACTACCTACGAGGGAGTAGAGTGTTCTCCCAACATTTTCTATGCTGGAGCCGTACCCAACCAACAGATCGAACCCTCGCTAAAGTGGCTATTGGACAATAAGGGTAAAGACTTTTACCTGGTTGGGTCAGATTACATCTATCCGCGTGTTGTCAATACCATTATCAAAGGCAAGTTGGAAGGATTGGGCGGTAGGGTAGCTGGTGAAAACTATATCCCGCTCGGAGGCCTAGAGGTTAGAGCGAGCATTCAAAAAATCCAACAGGCTCTACCAAGGGGCGGCGTGATTTACAACAGTTTTAATGGAGACACCAATATTGCGTTTTTAAGGCAGTTGCGGGATGCTGGCCTACGTCCAGACCGCTATCCAGTCATGTCGGTCAACATTACAGAAGAAGAGATATGGGCGATCGACCCTAAGTATCTCGCTGGACATTACCTCTCCCAGAGCTATTTCCAGACGGTGGATAATCTAGCCAACCGTAAGTTTGTGGCGGCGTTCCGGCAAAAGTATGGCGATCTGCGGGTCACGAGCGACACCATTGCCAATGCCTACAGCATGGTTTACCTATGGAAACAGGCGGTGGAAGCGGCGGGGGATGCCTACAACACCGATCGGGTTCGCATTGGTGCAGTTGGGCAAAGCTTTGACGCACCCGAAGGAAAAGTGACGATCGATGCCAGCCAGCACCTCTGGAAAACGGCGCGGATTGGGCAGGTCAAAGCTGATGGAACCGTGGCGATCGTCTACCAGTCTGCCCAGCCAATTCAGCCCCAGCCCTGGAACTCCGCCATTGCTGATGTCAAAGGACGAGTCTGCAACTGGGCTACTTCCTGAAAATCGCCATGAATCATCCAACCCCAGAGATCGATCGTGCCTCGCTGCCGGACTGGTTGCACTGGGTCGATCAGTGTTCCAGCACCAACACCTGGGCGATCCATCAGGCTGCCAGCTTGCGGCCGGGGGAGGTTGTGTTCACCCGCCACCAAACAGCAGGACGGGGACAGCATGGGCGGATCTGGTATGCGCCTGCGGGAGTTCTGACGGCAAGCTTTGTTCTCAGTGTGCCTGCGGCCCAGTTGTCTAGCCTCAGTTTGGCTGTGGGGTTAGCGGTGATCTACGCTGTGGAAGATTTGAGTCCTGACTGTAGCGATCGATTACGGCTGAAGTGGCCCAACGATGTGATGGTCGATCGGCGCAAACTGGCTGGAATTCTTTGCGAAGCCAGTTCAAGTCGAGGATCTGACCAGGCACGGGCGATCGTCGGGATTGGGCTTAATCGAAGCGTTGAGTTTGCGGAGATGAAGGGAAACGCGATCGGTGATCCCATCAGTCTGCACGAAATTTCTAGCGTTGTCCCTGATGAAATCGCGCTGCTGGGGCGGTTGCGGCATTACCTTCTGGAAACAGCCAGCCTGTCCCAAGCGGGTGGGGTGAAGCGACTGCTGCCGGAACTGCGTCGCCGAGATGCGCTGGCGGGATGTGACGTGACGATCGACCTAGCCAACGAAACCCTAAAGGGGCAAGTGATTGGGATTGATGACCAGGGACGATTGCAAGTCAGGCTGGCAGATGGGCTTCGCAGCTTCACCTCTGGGCGGGTACGCTGGTGCTGAAGTGGCATAGCATCCATTCCACGGCGGCGGGTAGGTCGGCGGCGATATGGTCTGGCTGGGTTGAGTGCTGGTAGCTGCCCTGGAGAACGCGATCGCCAAACCCCGTTTGCACTAAAATCCCAGCGCAGCCCGCATTATGAGCCATGTCTACGTCCGTTGCTTTGTCACCCACCATAAAGCTGCGGCTCAAGTCCAGCCCGTGATCCCACGCGGCAGCCACTAGCATTCCGGTGTTGGGTTTGCGCCATGTTGTCCAGCGTGTGTATTCCGGGTCAATACCGCCTTCGGGCGGGCTGAGGTCAGGGCAGTAGTAAAGCGCATCCAAGCGGGCATTGGCTTCAGTGTGCAGCAGATAGCAGAGACGATCGTGTAGCGCTTCAACATGACTAGCGGGATAGTAGCCCCTGGCGGGGCCGGATTGGTTGGAAACCAAACAGCAGAATAGCTCCTGTTCGTTTAGTTGCCGTACTGCTTGAGCCACACCAGGGAGCAAGTTTAGATCTTCTAGGCGATGGATGTAGCCTACCTCTTGGTTCAGGACTCCATCTCGATCGAGAAACACGGCAGGTCTAAGCATTAGGCGATCTCAACGATGGTCGGACAAATTCAGTCCAATCACACTAACCAGAATTAAGGCGATGTACAACGGCTTCCTACCTGATAGATTTTCGTCAAAAAATAGGACTCCTAGCAGTGAAGTTCCCACAATGCCAATGCCCGACCAGACCGCGTAGGCAACGCTGATGTCGATCGCCTTTAAGCAGAGTTGAAACGCAGCGATGGCCACCCCATAGCCGATCGCCACGCCCAAGAAATAGATCGGCTGGCCGCTAACGCTGGAGAGCTTGAAGCAAAAAGTTCCGCACAGTTCCGCCGCGATCGCCAGAATCAGATAAACCCATTCCATATTTTCCCGTTGCAGTTGTCTTAGTACCAGTTACCTCAGTACCAGTTGCCTCAGTACCAATTGCTTCAGTACCACGATCGCTGCTGGCGGAAATTTGCCACCGATTCCACCAGCCCGATCGCTACAAAGTTCGTTAACATTGCCGATCGCCCGTAGCTCATCCACGGTAGCGGAATGCCTGTGACTGGAGCCAATCCGATCGTCATGCTGATGTTAACCACCACTTGGAACACCAGCATCGACAGCACCCCGATCGCCAGCAGTGACCCAAAGTTGTCCTTTGCGTTCTGGGCAATGATCACCAACCGCAGGCAGATAAACCAGAACGCCAGCAGCAGCAAAAAGCAGCCAACAAAGCCGAACTCCTCTCCCACCGCCGAAAAAATGAAATCAGTATGCTGCTCTGGAATGAAGTTGAGTTGGGTTTGGGTTCCCTTGTTGAAGCCCTGACCCCAGAGTTGACCGGCCCCGATCGCAATTCGCGACTGAATCAGGTGGTACCCGCCTCCCAAAGGATCTTGATCCGGGTTGACGAATTGGGTCAAACGTTCGCGCTGGTAGGGCTTGAGAATGCCCCAGAAAATGTGACCTAGTTCACCGCCAACCAAATTGACTACCAGAGCGCCGATCGCCCCAGCGCGATGCCAGGGCAGGGTGCGCCAGCCCACTACCGCCATGAGCAGCACCCATAGCACTAACGGCACAATGAACCAGGGTGAAGCAAACGAGAGGTTAAACAAAACAGCTGAAACCAGGGGCGACATCAGCAGCAGCAGCCAACCTGGATTGGCGTTACCCCAGTACAGCATCCCCAGGGTGATCGCGCCAAACACGAGGGAAGTACCCAGATCTGGCTGAATAAAAATCAGCGCCCACGGAACCGCCGTGATGAGTAAAGTTCGCACTAGAGACGGGATGGTGGCGGCGCTGCGATCGTGCAGCAAAGCTGCCAAGGTGATGATCACCCCCAGCTTGGCAAATTCCGAGGGCTGAAGATTGAAGCCGCCGATCGTAATCCAGCGCTGCGCCCCCAGGGCCGATGTGCCCACAAAAATCACTGCTAGCAGCGACAAATTCGTCAGACCGTAGATCACCCAGCGCAACTGCAAGAGACTATCGTAGCGCCACCGCGCCAGCGCCAGGGCCAGCACCAGACCGATCCCACCTATGAACCAGTGCTGTATCCAATCCGTCCAGCCCTGGTTCAGTTCGGCACTGCGAATGACCAACCCACCAAAAACCGTTAGACCGATCGGCATGGCAAACAGAAGCCAATCAACTTCTTTCCAGGGCTGAAGCAGGGACTTCCATCGGATCAGGCGAAAGGATTTTTGCAACATGGGCAGAGGGTTAGTTTCGAGTTCTACTCGCTTATTTACTGGCTCAACATTCACTTAACTCATATTCACTCAACTAAGAGCCGCAACGGAAACTCTAGCGGCAATTTGTTGGGCGATCGCCACCAAGGCTTTTGCAGAGGCGGAGTCGGGATCGGCCACGACGATCGGCACACCGCGATCGCCGCCTTCCCGTAGAGAAATCTCCAACGGCACACAGCCCAGCAGAGGAACTTGCAGTTCTTGGGCGGCTTTAGCTCCGCCTTGAGAGCCAAAAATGTCGTATTGTTTGTCCGGCTGGTCTGGCGGGATGAAGTAGCTCATGTTCTCAACGATGCCTAGAATGGGGACATTGAGCTGCTGGAACATCTTCAGGCCGCGGCGAGAATCGCTCAGGGCAACAGATTGGGGCGTGGTGACGATCACGGCTCCAGCCATCGGCACTGCCTGGGCTAGAGTTAGCTGAGCATCTCCCGTTCCCGGCGGCATATCCACAATCAGGTAATCCAGATCGCCCCACTGCACCTGGTAGAGAAACTGCCGAATCACGCCGTTCAGCATTGGGCCGCGCCAGATGACGGGTTGGTCTTTGTCAATTAGGAAGCCCATCGACACCAGCTTTACGCCGTGATTGAAGGCTGGCTCCAGAATTTCCCCTTGCGCTCCCTGGCGTACCGTCACGCCTGCGCCCTCCAACCCCAGCATCATCGGCGCGTTGGGGCCATAGATATCGGCATCGATCAGCCCTACCTTGGCTCCAACTTGAGCCAGGGCCACCGCCACATTGACGGCTACCGTGCTTTTGCCCACGCCGCCCTTGCCACTGGAGATCGCCAAAATATTTTTCACGCCAGCGATGCCCGTACGATCGGGCAACCCCTTTTGCTGCGGCGTTTCTGCGGTCACATCCACCAAGATTTCCGTGACTCCGGGCAGGGTTTTCACAGCCCGTTCGCAGTCTTCCACAATGAACTGGCGCAGGGGACAGGCGGGAGTCGTTAGCACTAGGGTAAAGCTGACTTTGCCGCGATCGATCTGGACGTTGCGGATCATGTTCAACTCCACCAAACTCTTGCGGAGTTCAGGATCTTGGACAGGGCGCAGCACTTCCAGCACAGCACTGGAACTCAAAGTCTCTAGCATGGGTATTTGGGGACGTGGCAGCGTCAGTTAGCGGCAGAAATGTTGTGGGCAAGATTTGATCTTACCGTTTGCGTGGGGCGATGCGGTCAAATCTGCTGAGGGAGGCGCAGGGCGATCGCCTTTGGCGGCAATCCGTGGCGCGACGATCAAGCTTGCCGAACACAGCCTTCTCGCCAGATGCGATATCCTAGGCTAGAAGCCTCATTCTCTCTAGCCGTTGGGCGCTCCATGAAAACCACAGATTTCCTCAGTCACCTCAATCCTTCTCAGCGTCAGGCAGTAGAGCATTACTGCGGGCCGCTGCTGGTGGTGGCGGGGGCGGGTTCGGGCAAAACGCGGGCGCTGACCTACCGCATTGCCAATCTGGTGTTGACCCATCGAGTTGACCCAGAAAACATTCTGGCGGTGACGTTCACCAACAAAGCCGCGCGGGAAATGAAGGAGCGGATCGA
This sequence comes from Thermosynechococcaceae cyanobacterium, assembly GCA_036703905.1. GTDB lineage: Bacteria > Cyanobacteriota > Cyanobacteriia > Leptolyngbyales > Leptolyngbyaceae > DATNQR01. The sequence goes on along the minus strand of DATNQR010000187.1, from coordinate 2,404 downwards.
GAAGCTGTTTGCCGATCAAGAATCCCATGCTCAATTTGACAAGCCTCTGGAAGCGTTGGAACCGCAGGAACAGACGCGGCTGAAATCGAAGATCTACAAAACCATTACGAAAGATTTGTGGATTGGTACATTCCACGCGCTGTGCTGTCGGCTGCTGCGGTTTGATATTGAAAAGTTTCAGGACGAAAAAGGACGTAAGTGGACGCGATCGTTCTCGATTTTTGACGAGTCGGACGCGCAAAGTTTGGTCAAGGATATTGTCGTGAACCAGTTGAATTTGGACGACAAAAAGTTCGATCCACGATCGATGCGGTACGCCATCAGCAACGCTAAAAACAAGGGTTTGTCCCCTAGCGATCTGGAGCAGGAGCAGCCAAACTTTCGCGGGCGCATTGTTGCCAATGTGTACAGTATGTATCTGGATGCGTTAGCGGCAAACAACGCCCTGGATTTTGATGATTTGATTCTAGTTCCAGTCAAGTTACTGCGGCAGAATGAGCAGGTTAGGGCTTACTGGCATCAGCGTTTTCGCCATATTTTGGTAGACGAATATCAGGACACGAATCAAACACAGTACGACTTGCTATGCCTGCTGGCGACAAATAGCGAGAACTACAAAGGTTTTGATGACTGGAACTATCGATCGATTTTTGTGGTAGGCGATGCCGATCAGTCTATCTACTCGTTTCGTATGGCAGATTTCAAGATTTTGCTGGGATTTCAGCAGGATTTTGGCGATCGCTTACCTGACGACGACACGCGCACAATGGTGAAGCTGGAGGAAAACTATCGTTCCACCGAAAACATTCTGCAAGTGGCGAATCACCTGATTGAAAACAACACTGAGCGGATTGATAAAATCCTCAAGCCAACGCGGGGAGCCGGAGCGCCAATTTTCTGCTATCGCGCGGATGATGAAGTGGCCGAAGCTGAATTTGTGATCAATCAAATTCGCACTTTGGAGCGCAATAACCCGGAGCTTCACTGGGGCAAATTTGCCATTCTCTACCGCACCAATGCTCAGTCTCGTGCCCTGGAAGAAAGTTTGGTGCGCCTGACTATTCCCTACAAGGTAGTGGGCGGCTTGCGGTTCTACGATCGCAAAGAAATTAAAGACGTGCTGGCGTATTTACGAGCGATCGTTAATCCTTCCGACACCCTTAGTTTGCTGCGGGTGATCAACACGCCTCGGCGGGGCATTGGCAAAGCGACGATCGATTCCCTAGTCAAAGCTTCTCAAGAGCTGAACTTGCCGCTCTGGGAAATCCTGAGCGACGAAACTTCTGTTAAGACGTTGGCGGGTCGTTCTTCTAAAGCCGTCCTTAGTTTTGCAGAGATGATTCAGCAGTGCCGCGAACTGGGGGAAACGCGCCCTGCCAACGAGATTGTGCAGGAGGTTTTGGACCGTTCTGGCTATGTGCAAGATCTGAAATCTCAGGGCACAGACGAAGCCGAAGATCGCTTCCAAAACGTGCAGGAACTTTACAACGCTGTGTTGCAGTTTGAAGAGGAAAACGAGGACGATCGCAGTCTGGTTTCCTTTTTGGCCAATGCGTCCCTCGGCTCTGAACTCGACAATCTGGAGGAAGATGCGGCCAAAGTTTCACTACTGACGCTGCACTCCTCGAAAGGGCTGGAGTTTCCGATCGTCTTCCTGGTCGGTCTGGAACAGGGACTTTTCCCCAATTTCCGAGCGCTGGAAGACCCTGCCGCGATTGAGGAAGAACGCCGCCTCTGCTATGTCGGCATCACCCGCGCCCAAGAGCGCCTATTCCTTTCCCATGCTCGCGAACGCCGACTCTACGGCAACCGCGAACCCGCTAGCCCGTCGCTATTCCTTTCGGAGTTGCCCCGCGATCTGCTGGAAACCAACATTGCAACTGCGATCCCGACGCGATCTACTAAGACTTCGGCTGAGTTTCGCCGCCGCAGTGCCCCAGAAACTGCACCCGCCCCCAACACCCACGCGGATGACTGGACAGTGGGCGATCGGGTGGTGCATCGCGCCTTCGGCCCCGGTCAAGTCACCAGCATCTTCGGCGCAGGCAACAAAATCTGTCTCGCTATCAAGTTCCCCGGCATCGGTCAGAAGATCATCGATCCCAAACTCACACCCCTAGAGCGACTCGATTGATGAATTTTCAGTAGTCAAATAGAGATCATATGCAAAGTGCAAGTAGTTTCTTCAAAGGAAGAGTCTCTTTCCAGGCAGATTTCTCTGAGGTTGAATTTGAGCCTATTGAAGTTTCTCCTCCCTTCGATGGGGTTGCTAGAGCAACCATCAGATCATCTAGCTCAGAAGGAATTTTCCTAGAGGTTGAAATTTCTAGAGCAGATACCTTTGATAGTGCCATCGCCAAAGCTCAGGAAGTTGCTAAATATTTAGCTAAGGTTGTGACATTTA